>JAFZZV010000087.1 GCA_017828855.1 Oscillospiraceae bacterium
AATACGGAGCCCATACTTACTCGGAAGAGGAAGTGGAGGATTGGGTAAACAAATACTGCGAGCCCATGAAGCCGTTCATCTGTGACACCGGAAAGTATCTCCGCGAGTCGCAGGAGCGGGGAAAGAGCATTCTTTTTGAAGCACAGCTCGGTGCTCTGAGGGATCTCGACAGAGGCATTTGGCCGTTCACGACATCCTCAAATACAACAGCTTCCTACATTCCGGTCGGTGCAGGAATGCCCGGCGTTGTCCTTGATGATGTGACCGGTGTTGTCAAAGCATATTCCACCTGCGTCGGCGAAGGTCCCTTCGTCAGCGAGTGGTCCGGCGAGGACGCCGAAAAACTCAGGGAGGCAGGAGAGGAATACGGCGCCAAGACCGGAAGGGCGCGCAGGGTAGGATCGTTCGACTGTGTCGCAACCAGGCACGGCGTGATGATGCAGAATGCAACGGAGATCGCGCTGACCAAACTGGATGTTCTCAGTTACATGGACTCCATCCCGGTCTGTACAGCATACATCGTCGACGGTGAGAGGACAGAGGACTTTCCGTTCCCGTCGGCACTTGACGAGGCAGTTCCCGTGACCGAGTATCTTGCCGGGTGGAATTGCGATATCTCTTCCGTAAGGACGTGGGACGAACTTCCGGAAGCAGCGAAGCGCTATGTGTCATTCATAGAGGAATCGGCAGGATGTCCGGTCACATACATATCGGTAGGTCCGGAAAGAGATAGTATTATAATAAGAAAAGACAGAAAAGAAGAGTGGCGGAAATCGCACTGAGACAGCAGGTACGGAGGCGTCTTAATGACGGACAAATACGAATCCCCTCTGGTAACAAGGTATGCATCACCGCAGATGGTCTCTCTGTTTTCGCAGGACACAAGGTACCGCACATGGCGAAAGCTGTGGGCGGTACTTGCGCGCACAGAGATGGAGCTCGGCCTTCCCATTACGCAGCAGCAAGTGGATGAGCTTTTCGCTCATATCGATGATATCGACTATGAGGCAGAAAGGCAGAGAGAGAAAGAAGTCAGACATGACGTGATGGCGCATGTATGGACATACGGAAAAGCCGCGCCGTCAGCAGCAGGGATAATACACCTTGGCGCGACCAGCTGTTTCGTCACCGACAATGCGGATCTTATCATATACAGAGATGCTCTTTCATATATAAAGGAAGAAGCGCTCAGACTCCTTGCGTTCCTTGCGGATGCAGCGGAGAAGTATAAAGACCTCCCTGTTCCCGGCTACACTCATTACCAACCCGCACAGCCGGTCACCGCCGGGAAGCGGATCGCACTCTGGATACAGGACATTTGGGAAGATATAAACGAGATCGGTTTTGTTCTTGACGGCATGAAATTCCTGGGAAGCAGAGGTGCTACGGGAACAGAAGCCAGCTACATGGATCTTTTCGATGGAGACGGCTGTAAGATCGACGAGATGAACAGACGAATCGCAGAGGCGTTCGGCTTTTCAGAATGCTATCCGGTGTGCGGACAGACATACCCGCGAAAGCTGGACAGCAGGATCCTCTCTTCTCTCTCTTCTCTCGGACAGAGCTGTTACAGAATGGCACAGGATATACGCCTCATGCAGCATGACAGACAGATGGAGGAACCGTTTGAGGACCAGCAGATCGGATCTTCCGCCATGGCGTACAAACAGAACCCCATGCGCTGTGAGAGGATCTGTTCACTTGCCAGATACTTGATGATCCTTCCGACAGACGCTGCCATGACTGCCTCTTCCCAGTGGCTGGAAAGGACACTTGACGACTCCGCCAACAGACGGATCGCTGTTCCGGAAGCCTTCATGTGTGCCGATGCTGTACTCAGGCTGGCCTGCAATGTGATCTCCGGGCTGAAGGTCAATGAGAAGATCACTGAAAAGACATTGAGAGAGTATCTTCCGTTCATTGCAACCGAGGACATTCTGATGGAAGCAGTCAAGCGCGGCGGAGACAGGCAGGAACTTCATGAACACATCAGAAAGATATCGGTCAAAGCCTCTGAAGCGATAAAACAGGGCGAGGACTACGATCTTTTGGGCCATCTCGCCGAAGACAGCGCGCTTGGTCTGTCCCGTGAAGATCTTGACAGACTGATGGATCCGGCTCTGTATGTAGGAAGGTGCTCCGAGCAGGTCACTTCCTTCCTGGAGAAGATCCGGCCGCTTATCAGTTCGGTCGATAAAGAAGAAGTCATTATTGATGTTTGAACGAAAAGGAGACTATCCGTTTTGGACACTATTCTCGTCCTTGATTTCGGAGGGCAGTACAACCAACTCATCGCAAGACGCATAAGAGAACAGAACGTTTACGCTGTCATCGAGTCTTTCAGAGACATTACGGTGCAGAAGATAATCGAAAGAGGATACAGCGGCATCGTTATGACCGGCGGTCCCAACAGCGTCAATGATCCTTCCTCACCTCACTTCGATCCTGCCCTGCTTGATGCCGGTATACCGGTGCTCGGCATCTGCTACGGAGCCCAGCTCATGGCCTATATGGCAGGAGGCACTGTCGCAGAAGCCGGTGCGGAAGGCGAATACGGAAGGACACAGCTCACAGTTGGTGAAGACGAGCTGTTCAGCGGCATCCCGGAGAGCAGTATCTGCTGGATGAGCCACAGAGACAGGATCACCGCCGTTCCCCGGGGGTTCCGCATCACTGCCTTCACACCTCAGTGCATGTGCGCTGCGATGAGCGATGCCTCAAGAAAGCTTTACGCGGTGCAGTTCCATCCCGAGGTGACCCATACAAGATACGGCACACAGATATTCTCCAACTTCCTTGACATATGCGGATGCGACAGGCAGTGGAAGATGTCAAGATTTGCGGTGGATACGGTAGAGCGGTACCGCAGGGAGCTTGCCGGAAAAAAGGTCCTGATGGCTCTGTCCGGCGGAGTGGACTCGTCAGTTACTGCAGCCCTGCTCGGTGAAGCAATAGGCAATGATCTTACATGTGTGTTCGTGGAC
Source organism: Oscillospiraceae bacterium (assembly GCA_017828855.1). Classification (GTDB taxonomy): domain Bacteria; phylum Bacillota; class Clostridia; order Oscillospirales; family Ruminococcaceae; genus RUG11783. The sequence goes on from JAFZZV010000087.1 coordinate 2,985, forward strand.
CATGGCCTGTTGAGGAAGAATGAAGCCTCGGCAGTGGAAGAAGTCTTCCGCCCCAGACTCGGCAGCGGTCTCATCTGTGTCGATGCAAAGGAGAGATTCCTTAGAGAACTGTCCGGAGTAACAGATCCGGAAAAGAAGAGAAAGATAATCGGTGAACAGTTCATCCGCGTTTTTGAAGAGACTTCCCAAAGCCTCGGCGGATCTGATCTGCTGGCCCAGGGCACTATATATCCAGATGTGATCGAGAGCGGGAAAGGTGACTCGGCCGTGATAAAGAGCCATCACAATGTCGGCGGGATCCCCTCTGATGTCCGCTTCTCCGGCATAGTCGAACCGTTGAGAGATCTGTTCAAGGATGAAGTAAGGAAAGTCGGACTGGAACTCGGCCTTCCCGGTCACATAGTGAACAGACAGCCCTTCCCCGGACCGGGCCTCGCCGTGAGGATCACCGGAGAAGTGACAGAAGAGAAACTTGATATCCTCAGAGAAGCGGATGCGATCTTCCGCGAGGAGATCGATGCTTCCGGTATGACCGGCAGTCCCGACCAGTATTTTGCCGTTCTAACTGATACTTCTGCTGTCGGGGTCAAGGGAGATTCCAGGCTTTACGGGTCCGTCATCGCATTGAGAGCAGTCACTACCGATGACTTTATGACAGCTGACTGGACCAGAATACCGTTTGAGGTCCTTGAAAGAACAAGTGTCAGGATCACAAATTCCATCCCCTCAGTAGCCCGGGTAGTATACGATATTACATCAAAACCTCCCGCAACAGTGGAGTGGGAGTGAGCAGAGACGTCCATGTTAAAGCATGGACGTTTTTCGTATAATACTCTTAACAGATACACTTACAGTCATACACACAAACAAGGAGGATGCTGTAATGCCAAGAAAAGCAAAGATCTCGCTTCACCCCTCTTACGTCAAAGGAGACATCTCTCCCCGGCTGTTCGGCGCTTTTCTCGAACCGATAGGCAACATGGTGATCGGTTCCATGTGGAATCCGGACCACCCAACGGCAGACGACAAAGGATTCCGCCAGGACTTCATAGACGGGCTTACGGAAGCAGGTCTTCCCAGTGTACGCTTCGGAGGGAACTATGTCTCAGGTTTCCGCTGGAAGGACAGCGTAGGTCCCTTGGAGTCACGCAAACCGCTTATCGACCGCTCACGTTCCAGCTTTATCCCCAAGGAAGTCGGGGTGGATGAGTATCTGACCTGGATCGAGCGCGTAAAGGCGGACATAATGTGGACCCTTAATCTGGGCACGGACGACATCGACGCTTCAATCGACTTCATAGACTACACGAATGTCGAGCGCGGCCTTGAATGGGCAGACAAGCGCATCGAATTCGGCCGCGAGAAGCCCTACGGGATCAAGATATTCTATCTCGGCAATGAGATGGACGGTCCTTGGCAGGTCGCCTCCTGGGAAAAGGACCCTGTGGGTTACGGTGTCAAAGCGCGTGAGGTCTCCAAAGCCCTGAAGTACACAGACGGTTCAGTTGAGACCATAGCCTGTGTCTCCTCATGCCCGTTCCTGACTCATTATCCTGACTGGGACCGTCAGGTCCTTGAGCAGTGCTACGAGGTAGTGGATTACATCTCCCTGCACCATTATCACTCCGCTCTCCCCTATGATATCGGGGCTCTTATGGCAGGAGTCAAAGCGTATGAGAACTATATGGATACCGAGATAGCTCTGAGCGATTACATCCGCACGATGCTGCGCACGGAAAAGACCATGTACCTCTCACTCGATGAGTACGGCAGTTCCTTCCGCCCACAGAAAGGCCATCCGCAGTACGGAACGAACGGCAATATGCCGATCAACACTTTCTTTAGCTTCCCAGACCGCGGATTCACGACTCAGGATCCCGGTGTGTGGAGAAGCTTCGGTCCCGGCGGACAGAGGGTCGGCGAGATGGCAATGGCCTTAGCCAACGCTTCGACGATGCTTGCAATGATCCGCCGCGCGGACCGTGTCAAGATAGGCTGCGCCACAGGAGGTCTCGGGATGCTTTGCGCCACAGACAAGGATCATGTTTGGAAAGCAGCTGCGTACTATCCGATGACGGAACTGATCCGTTACGCCAAAGGCAAGTCGATCCTGCCTATGGTCGAGTGTGAGACATATGACGTCCCGTCCTATGCAGTCGATGACCAGAACCAGTACGCTGACTTCCACGACGTGCCGTATGTGACTGCAGCAGCAGCGCTGAACGAGGATGCCGGCGAATTCACTGTTTTCGTCGCCAATGGAGACTGGGAAGATGAAGAAGAGGTCACTCTGGATGTCAAGTCGTTTGACGGATACCGCTTCGTCGAGCACCTGACGATGTATTCAGACGATTTCGAAGCCGCTAACACCTACGAAGATCCCGAAGCCATAAATCCCGTCGTCTGCGAAGACACTAAGTGCAAAGACGGAAAGATCACCGTTACTCTTAAGAAACTCTCCTGGAACATGTTCCGTTTTGAGAAATCCTGAGATCCCGAAACCTGAAGAACAAAATCATGTTCTGAAAAGAAGAATGCCCTATAAACACAGAAGCGGGAGCTTATTCGTTGCTCCCGCTTCTGTGATTATGCTGTCGTTCTTTTGTTCAGAGATCACTCAGTGTATACGATCTCACCGGTCTCGTGGTCGCGGCGGAAATGCTTGAGGAAATTAAATGCAATATCTCCGTATCCCGGCCAGAGTGAGTGCATCAGGTATTCCGTAACGTTCAGGCCGATCATAGGAACGCCTTTTTCGTTTTTGATAAGCCACTCTGCGTTGCGCCACTCTCCGTTGATCGTTGTGATCTGGAGCGAGTCAAACGGACGTCCGATAACAGGATATTTGACATAATCGAATTCCTCTACCGGATCGATCTCATTGAATTTGCAATAGGTCTGAAGGAAATCGCGTCCGCCCTCATTGAGATGGTTGTTCTCGGAATCCCAGGCTGCGAAGTCGTATGTGGACGAGATAAGCATCGCCGGCAAATCTATGTTTTTATAGAGTTCTTCTGCTGTATCCGGCAGATCGCGCAGCGGCATCGCCATCGGGGCAGCAGCCGCAAAGAGTTCCGGATGATGAGAGATGCAGTGATAGGTAGCCCAGCCACCCATCGAGTATCCGGTGACCCAGACCCGTTCCGGATCAAGCGCGGGATATTTGTCGAGGATGTACTTCGTGAATCTCGGCAGGAGCTCTCCTCCGATGAGAGTCAGTCCGCTGTGCATCGCTGCTGCAATGGCGAATTGCTGTTCGCCCGCTGTCAGCAGGATACCAGTCTCGTCGAGGAACATAAGCACGTCATCGCCGCCGCCGTGATTGGCGAGCAGGAGAGGAACGCTGTGTTCGGGAGCGGTATTGTTGAGGACCTCCTGCGGAAGGACCTCATACCAGGTGTCGAGATAGTCGCCTGCTTCAGACATCAGTCCGCCGGGGCTCTTCATATCGCTGAACGTCTCGGAATCCTTAATGAATGTGACCTGAAGATCTCCGATGACTGTCCTGTTGTTGAAGATCGGGTTGCGGCGCGAGAGCGCGAAGCGGGTGATCTCCGGAGCAGTGACATAACCCTGATAGCATCCGGTAACGCGCGGCTCGAGATACTTCGTCTGGACGTTCGCGGAGCGCTGTACGAATATGAACATGCTGCGGAAAGCCTTCTCGATCCAGCAGCTGACGTTTCCGTCCTTATCCTCAGCGGTGCGCACCTCACGGAACGGCAGGGACTGATCATAGAAACGGGAGATGCCTTCGCAGAGCGCATAGGCATTCGCGCCGTTCGCTTCGCGGAACTTGCGGATCTCGGTCGTCGTGCCGTTGACTATGAAGGCGGGCACGCACAGCGTGACTGCAACTTCCTCGGACATCTCGCCGCCGTAGGTGAAGTATCCGGCAACGCGGCCGATCAGCTCTTCACGGGAACCGGCAACGAAATTGTTCATGAAGGTCGCGGCTTCGTCAACGCCGAACATATATGTCTTGCCGTATCCGCCGCAGTACTCGCTCTCTGCGGGAACGCAGCGCTCGCCGTCGATCTCTATGAAGGCCTTCTGACTTAGAAGCGCGTTATAGAGGGTATAGCTGTACTGAAGGTCGTTCTCGGTATAGCCTTCCGCCTTCTCGGGCATTTGGAGAATGATCGTGCCGATGGCTTCGTCGATCAGTCTGATCAGACCGAGCTTTTCAAGGTACGCTTTGCCTTCTTCTTTCGTCTCAAGCCTGTGTGGCGCAAAGACTATGAAAGTCGTGTTGTTTCTCGCTCCGGTCTCAGCGCCGTAGATGTTGGGTGAGCGGTAGAAATATGCGATGTCATTGGGGAAGTCTTCCAGTGCGGGATTGAGGATCTGTTTGAAGCGCGCAGCGCCGGAAAGCTTCGATGTGACACCGGGAGCATTCGCACGCACTTCTTTAAGTGTCTCGAATGTAGCAGGATTGTCCTGCCGGTTCCAATAATTCAGCATATGTGTTCCTCCTTAGCATTAGTGATGAAAAAGAGCATTACTATAACCAGTATAATCCGAAAACGGTCTGTTTGTCATAGATTTGCAACAATTAGTTGCGAGATCAATGGCGCGGAGCACGCAGGTCACATGATATTATTGCTTCTTTCCTGTCAAAAGCCGGGCTGGTCATCTATGGAACGCGTCGGTGATTCTTCCTCCGGGATCCCGAAATATTGAACGAGTATACTGCGCAGATCCTCTGAATCCCTGATCTCACGATCTATGTGCTCCGTTTCCGTGTGCAGGCAGAATTTTCTGCCGGAGATCCAGACATTTCCGTCATCCAGACGCAGATTAACATTGAGAATACTGCGGAAACCACTGCCCGGCCGTCCTGAAACATAATAGTTCAGAGGGATCAGATCCACAGGTAAAGCGGACGCATCATTATACAGCATGACTCTTTGCGTTCCGCCGTCATCAGTTCTCCTTTCCAGGCAGCAGAAATCGCCGTCCGGAACCACACGATAGCCATGGTGATATTCACCATCGTATCTCACTGCACCGTCAGGGACCGGTCCGCCGTAACCGACGTCGCAAAAGTATTTAATGCCATCTATAACGCAGATCACGGCGCAGTGAGCAGGAGGCGGTGTAAAGTCCCTCAGCAGATGGATCACAACGACGTATGCTTCATAGCCTACTGCTCGAAGAAATGAACAGAACAGGCTGTTCAGTTCGAAACAGTAACCTCCGCGGCGGCGTTTTATGATCTTGTTGAAGAGATCCTCAATGGCAAGGGACGGGGTATCGCCTTTGTCCCAGCATTCCATCGCATCAAAAGGAATATGTGTCAACTGGGCATGGATGAGCTTATCAAGCCATTCAGAAGTAGGATCCGGTGTTTCTCCTGCGAGGCCGATACGCTCAAGATAAGCCTCAGCATCAGGTAAAGGGGCATACAATTCTTCGTACATTGCAAAGACCGTCTTTCTTTTCACGATAAAAGGAAATTATCCAGATACTTATGCCTGAGCTTGAAGGCTCATCATCCTCTGGCATCTACAGGATCAGTATATCCTATCCGGGAGAGCCAGAGAAGCATGCACTTTCTAATGCCTTGTCTCACACACAAAAAACGGAAGCATTTTTCAGATGGAATATCTGATATGCTCCCGTTTGTGTTTCTATAGTTTATGCCCTGCGCTTCCAGCCGGCAGACACCAGGAGAAACAGCATGAAAACAAGCAGCGCTGCCAGAAGAATACCTGTGATGTAGAACTGTGCGCTGTATATCTCTCCAAAGTTCCCGGCAAGTACTGTAACATGCCCGATCAGCAAAGAGACAGGTATCATAGCTGCTTTCAGCATGGTTCCGGCACATGGTTTATGTCTAAGGCGATACCAGACCGCAAGACCTGTAACAGACAAAGTTCCCCAAATGAGGATCCAGTAATTGTAAACAAGCCTTGGCAGCGTTTCAACGCCCGATCCCGTTGTGTTTTCTCCGTATATAAGTTCATCCGCGCCATCTGACCCGGGATAGTAATAGATACAGTCAAGCTCTCCCTCTCGCCCGAGTAAAAGGACCTTCTCTCTCCTGTTCTTCTCTGTCATCTGATGCCATCTGGTTGTATAACACCCGAGAAATGCCACCCTCAACTCGGTATCCGGATCCGTAGCGGGATCATCCGTGTAATCATATCCCGCTACCGCAGGATCTACCACCGCTATGATCTTCCCGTCAGCCAGTTCTTCTACTTTCACTGCATTCCTGCTTCCCGATATCATAAGCGGTGCTGTCATGTGGGAGATAAAAAGAGTAACTGTTATGAGGCTGAGGAGAAATCCGATTATTATGTTCCTGATTCTCTTTCTCTCTATCAGCTGTCTGACGAGGTCCAGACCGTCTGATGTGATCTCCTCGATCTCTGCGGGTCGTACGTACTCGTCAAATCTCTCTCCTCTTAAGAGTTCTGACACGCTCGTGTCCAATGCCTCCGCTATATCCTCTAAACTATTGATGTCCGGGAATCCTTTTCCTGTCTCCCAGCGCGATACCGCTTTGTCGGACACATGTATTCTATCCGCCAGTTCCATCTGGGTCATGTTTTTTTCTTTTCTCAGGTTCTGGATAAACTTTCCGGTTTTCTGTGCGTTCATGCGCATCACCTCCATGCCCAGAAAATATCATCTGAAGTTCAGAATGTCACCCTATGATTCCTAGAGTCCTGCTTTCGCCCCCCTAAGTCGTGTTTTCTGTGATCAGTTCTGCCTCAGAACCCTGTCAGTTGCCGTTCTTTCCTCTGCATTTGTTCAGAAACAGAAACAGCAAAGCACCGGATATCAGCGGCAGTATCACCGAGACAATGATGCGCACCGACAGTCTTATGTATTCATTCATGACGGGTTGATTGGCGTAAAGCAGCAGTATGCGCACGGTCATCACTATGTCAGGAACAAGAAGCAACAAACTCATTATACCCGCAGGTTTTCTTCTGTTTCCCGCATACACATCCAGCCATACCGAAATCACCGACATCACAAGAGCGCCTGCCATCATAGAGATAAGTGCGTTGAACACAAGAGGCGTGAGTAGACCGACGGCAGACGAATAATACATCAACCCTCCTTTAAGGAGTATCCATCCTCCCTTGCCGCAGATGTCCTTGATCCTCAGTGTGATCTGGATCAGTATCAGCAAAGCCATACATATGAGGATATATCTGCCTCGCTTCGGCTCCTCCTTTTTCCTTTTCCCGGAATTAATAAGACTGCTGATATCCGTGTCAAATATGTCTGAAAGTTTCATCAGGGTCTCTACATCCGGCTGTGCCTTTCCGTTCTCCCAGTTACTGACTGTCTGCCTGGTGACGAACATCCTGTCTGCCAGCTGGTCCTGCGTCATGTCATTGGAGAGTCTGTACACCTTTATGTTTTTCGCTATGTCCCCAGAACTTATCTCCTCATGAAGGCGGAAGTTCCTCTCGGACACTATATTCCTGCATATCAGAAAGGAGATGCAGGCGATCACGGCAGTCACGGCATAGAGCTCGGTCAGCAGGAACCACTGCGGTACGCGTGACATGTAGACGCCTATCCTGCTTCCGAGATACGGGTCTATCCAGTACCAGAAGTTAACCAGAGCTCCGGAGAAGAATAGAATCAATACCTCTACCGCGATGACCTTGAGGATCACAGCCTTCCTGCTGCCGTATCTGATGTCGAACGGAATGAACACAGAGACAAGGATCACCACGAACGGGACCGAAAAGAGCGCGTCGATGAGAAGATCTACCCGTGTGAACGGCGCGGAGCCGAGCAGCGCGCAAATCTCCCGAAGGACACATCCCGCTATGACAGCGATGGCTTCCATAATAATGAGAAGCACATACTTTTCTTTGACATATGTCAGAGGTGAGATATCCTGATCCGACATCTCTCTCATACCGCTGCGTGACTGATCGTAGGCAATGAGCCCCGGGACCGTGAGACCGGCCAGTATCAGCGCCATCCCGAATACGGTGTCCCCTTCCCTGCTGAACCGCATCATCAGGCAGATGACGGTCAGAAGGTAGAACATGACGTTCTGACGGCAGAATACCAGGCTTAGGTCTCTCTTAAACAATTTTGTCATAATGACACGCTCCTTCTATAGAACAAAACGCCTTCTCTACGTGAATTGTCCTCTCAAGAAGGGTGAAAGTCACGCAATTCTCATTTGCGTGACTTCTTTTCTGATGCAATAGTATTCTTCTGCTTCACAAGCCGGTATGTCAGTGATCATTCGTCTAAAAGAATTCTTCCAGGTTTTCTGGGACAGATTTCAGCGTGACACAGTCATATCCGTCTACAGTGACCAGTCCGTTATCCAAAAATGATATCATGACAGCGCTGCCATCCTTGTTCTTGACATAAAAGCTGTATAGCCAACCGCCTTTTTCCCTGTTCCTGACAGGAATACGCTTAAGTTCAAGTGAGTTGAACAACTCTGCAAAACTGTCAACTTGAGATTCTGACATTTCGGTGTTCCTGACCGGGACAGCTGTCACAGAGGTCCCGCTGACATACTCTATCTCCGACCGATCCAACCGAATCGGATCTCCGCGGAAAATCATGTAGGCCAATGCAAAACGAAGCCTTACAGCAATGGTCAATACGGATAAGAGAACAACTGTAATTATAATCTTTTTCTTCATTTTGATTTTCACTTTCCGATTGCAGGAAAAGACAGAACCTGATGATCCTCAATCGCTTTCTTCTGATCAGTGTTAAAGTATGCCAGCTATCTACTTAGTATTTGTTCTGATTCGATTTGTTGACCAACCGGGCGAAAAACTCCGGAATAGACCTACAACCCAAAGTTATAAAAAACGAACCCGCTTGTGTACAAAAAGTTCCGATAACTCACGAAAAAAAACAAGAGAAAATCCAAAGAGAAAAACACCGAATCAGAGTGATATCCCATATGATCTGCTATTTCTTTATCTCCGCGTTCAGAAACGGCTCCGGATCGATCTCCGTTCCATTATCCAACACCCTGAAGTCTAGGTGAGGGCCGGTAGCGTTTCCAGAAGCACCAACATAGCCTATAACATCTCCCATATCTACATATGTTCCGATCTCTGCAATATAGTTTTGCAGATGGGAATAAACTGTCATTATTCTACCGCCATGCTCTATGATCACGTAATTACCGAACTCATCATCGAAATCTGCGTCCGCGACGAGTCCGTCAAATGCCGCATAGACCTCTGTTCCGTTCTGTGCTACGAGATCGATTCCATGGTGGCTGTTTTCGTCGAAATTTCTGCTGACAAACTGCATCTCTTCCAGCGGTATCATCATCGATCTTTTTCCCGGAAGCTTAAGATCGTTGGTTGCTGCCGCGCTGCCGTTTCTCCTCTTCATGTCCAGATCTTCCAGTATTCCTTTCAGACCGGTGATCTTTTCCCTTATCTCCTCCTCTGTAGGAGCGCTTTCATCTGTTGTATTATTGTCGTTACCGGAGTCATTGAGGACTGAGGCCTCAGAGGAAATAGAGTTTTGTTCCGGAACGTCTTTCTTCCCGGAGCAAGAAACCATCGTCAGCATCATTATTAAGATGGACCCAAAAACAAAGGTAGTACTGACCGTCTTTTTCAAAAGCTTTTTCTCCTTTCCAGGCAACGAAATATAGAAAGAGATCAGCAAAAAGTGTTGTTGGGCAC
>JAFZZV010000088.1 GCA_017828855.1 Oscillospiraceae bacterium
ATGCCGAACGGCACGTACGGTGGTGTGAGAGGGCGGACTTGTTCCGCCCTACTCGATTTTGGTTCTATAATCATAAAGCAAGGCGTCAGTCCTGATTCGGACTGACGCCGTCTTTATATCTACTCGGTACTGTGACTGTTGTCACAGTATTGTTTGGATGGTTCAAAAACGATCTCAGATCCCTGCGAGTTTGAGGATCTCAGGAACCCTGGATTCCCAACCCTGTGCCATGATGTGCACACCCTGACAGTAAGGCCTGCATTCCCGGATGATACGGGCAGCGATCTCGACAGCAGTGATACCGGCTTTTGTCTTCTCCTTATCGGCTTTAAGCTCGTCGATGATGGAATCCGGAACGGCGATCCCCGCGACGTTTTGGCTCAGGTAGCGGACCATGCCGACGCTCTTGGGAATGATGACACCGACCTGAACAGGGACACCGAACTGTTTTGCTTTATCCATGAAGGAAATGAATCTCTCAGGATCGAACACGGCCTGGGTCTGGAAAAACTCCGCACCGGCCATGATCTTGCGTTCCATCTTGGCTAACTGAGCATCGACAGAATCGCTGCATGGCGATACAACAGCACCTTTTGCGAACACGGGAGGTTCTCCATCCAATTCATTACCGCCGAGGTCATACCCTCTTTCCAGTTCTCGTACGGTATGCAGAAGTGAGACAGAGTCAAGATCAAAGACAGGCTTGGCGCCAGGATGGTCGCCGAGCTTGGTGTGATCGCCGGTGAGACACAGGACGTTGTCTATGCCGAAAAGCGCTGCAGCCAGCAGATCGGATTCAAGCGCCATGCGGTTGCGGTCACGGCAGGTCAGTTGGAAGATCGGGTTCAGTCCTGCATCTTTCAGAGCTTTGCAGAAGCCCAGAGAACTCAAACGCATGACGGATGACTGGTTGTCGGTCACGTTTACCGCGTCGATGTTGCCCAGATATTCTTTAGCCTCGGCAACGAGATCATCGACATGAAATCCCTTGGGAGGACCTACTTCTGCAGTGACGACAAATTCACCTTTGGAAAAACGATCAGTTATTTTCATTTACGTTTAACTCCTAATCTTTAGATTCTCAGCATTATTCCACTGCATTGACTTCGTTGCCGTAGTCGCGTATCCGGACCGGACTTTTGAGAACATCAAGGCGTCCGACCATCGCAAGACGGCGCTGGATGCGCTCCCACCCGCACTCCATGTTCGGGTCGACCTCGCACTTTCCGTCCTTCGCTCCTCCGCACTGTCCGTTGACGAGAGCCTTGGAGCAGGCTGTGAGCGGGCAGATGCCGCCGGTCAGATTGAGGAAGCACTCGCCGCACTGTTTGCAGTCGTACTCCAGAGGGGTGACGCCCTGACCTCCGGGCACAGCGTAGGTGTCGCAGGCTGCATATACGCGTTTGGTTTCCAGATATTCTGAGACAGTTTGCACACCGACACCGCAGGAAAAGACGAGAACACAGTCCGCATCATCGATCTTCTGACGGTGCAGATCCAGATGCAGTTTCAGGTTCTCGGGGTTGCAGATATAATCTGTCGTCAGTATACCGATCACTTTTCCTTCCGCACACAACTCGCTTTGGAATTCGGAAGCTTCCTTTTCAGGGAAGCCGGCTTCCTTGCAACCATGGCAGTTTACGATGAATGCTTTTCCGGTGATCAGCGAGGCAACAGTGTCTTTTTCTTTTAATCTCGTTACAAGCATTATTTTTTACTCATCTCCACAATCGCAGATTTTCCGGCTTTTATCTTCGCGACGATAGGGATCTTGGATGAACAGATATACTCGCAGCTCCTGCATTCGATACAGTCGCGCAGATTCATATCGAGCATACCTTTCCAGTTACCTTCGTCATGATATTTCGCGAAGTAAAGCGGTTTGAGTTCCATTGGGCAGACATCCACACACCGCCCGCACTTGATACAGCTGACAGTCTCGAAATGATCCCTGCCAACGGCGATGATCCCGTTTGTTGTTTTTATCACAGGAACATCCGTATCTGTGAGTTCTGTGCCCATCATGGGACCGCCGGCCTTCAGTGTGACGTCCCCGGAAATGATACCGCCGCAGTAGTCTATCAGTTCTTTTACTGAAGTGCCGACCTTAACGATGAAGTTCCCGGGATTCTTTACCATCTCTCCGGTAACGGTAACGACCCGCTCGGTGAGGGGCATACCCGTTCTGATGGCATCAGAAACAGCTTTGGATGTACTGACGTTGCATACGACGGCGCCTACATCTGCAGGAAGTCCGCCGCTTGGAACCTGTTTTCCAAGGATGCGCTTAATTAACATCTTCTCGGCACCCTGAGGATACTTTGTCCTTACACCGACGACTTCGATGCCGTCAATACTCTCAACCTTTGCCTGAAGAAGTTCTATGGCATCCGGTTTGTTGTCCTCAATGACGATGATTCCTCTGGGAGCGGATACGGCTTTCATCATTGCGCGTAGGCCGTAGATCACATCATCTGCATACTCGAGAAGAACGCGGTGATCGGCTGTCAGCATCGGCTCACATTCACAACCGTTCAGCAGCACGGCGTCGATCGGCTTATTGGGGGCAAGTTTCACTGATGTCGGGAAACCTGCGCCTCCCATACCGACGATACCGCATTCCTTTACTATGCTGACGATCTGTTCGGGATCGAGACTGTCGATATCGCCGTAAGGACGGACGGCATCGTCGATCTCGTTCTTTTTGTTGTTCTTTATCACTACTGAGAGGACTCCGCCGCTTCTTGTCGGGTGAGGCTTTTTCTCTACGGCGATGACAGTACCGCTCACGCTGGAGTGGACATTGCCGCTGATGAAAGCTGCTGCCTCTCCGATCTTCTGCCCGATCTTAACTTCGTCACCGACATTTACGATCGGGTTCGCAGGTGCACCGGAATGCATTGACATGGGGATCACCACAGTGTCGGGTTCCGGGAATCTGACCAGAGGAATTCCCTCACTGGCTTCCTTTCGTTCGGAGGGATGCACACCGCCGTAGTATCCGTCAAAACGGGATTCTCGCGCAGCTTTGACGAATTCGCTGATAGCCTTGTAGTTGACCTTGGAATAGTCTCTGATCTGTACCGGCTGGTCAAGGAATTCCTTCAGTCGTCCCTGCTTTGCCAGACGCTGCTCGATCTTCTCCCACGCGCAGTCCCTGCTCGGATCTATCTCGCATTTGCCGTTTTTAGCGCCGCCGCACTGTCCATTCAGCAGACTCTTTGAACAGTCCACAACAGGGCAGATTCCTCCGGTGATATTCAGATAGCACTGAGCACAGGCGTCGCAGGATTTATTTGTCAGCGCCATGCCGTGATGTCCTCTGAAATTCAGTGAATTTGCTGCCGCAAATACAGGAACACTGACCGAATCAGCTATCGTCTGAACGCCGAGGCCGCAGCTTACAACGAAAACACTGTCGGTCCCTTCGGGAAGCTCAAGGAGCTTCTGTGTTTGAGTCTTGTTGCAGAGGAAATCTACTTTAAGAGAACCGGTGACATTTTTACCATGATCCTCAAGGATCTTTACGAATTCCTCGCAGTCCGGTTCATCGACAGACTCGAATTCCTTGAAGCATTTTTTGCAGGCAAAAACGAAGATGTTGTCTGAGCCGTCCAGGAACGGTGACAGCTCTTCTGTAGTTTTCAGCTCATACTTTGTGTAGTTCAGCAATTTCTCACCTTCCCCTTTATACAATACAAGCGGCATACCCGTACGACCAGCACACTGGTGGTGAGAAGCACGAAGAAAACCGCCTTAATCAATACTTTAACTACATATACCATACCAGAATAGTTTGTTTATTATCAAGCAGGTCCTGCGCAAAAACTGATCCATTGAGACTTGCAATCAATAAACAATACGTGAACCGCCGGGCAGGTACAGGTTCGTGAATCCATTTATGAACAAATAACAATTGTGCTAAAATAAAAATGTACCTTTGGTCACATGAGATAATTGATATGGAGGAATAAGATGAGCGCAAAAGTATTGGACTGTAAAGCAGTAGCTCAGGCAGTTAAAGACAATTGCAAAGCAGAAGCAGATGCTCTGAAAGCAAAAGGAATTACTCCGAAACTCGGTATTATCAGGGTCGGAGAGAAAGGGTCTGATCTTTCTTATGAAAAAGGTGCAACAAAGACAATGAATGAGGCGGGGATAGATGTTGAAGTCTTTGCTCTGCCGGCTGATGTTTCTCAGGAAGACTACATAAAAAGATTCAGGGAAATAAACGCAGATCCATCAATCCACGGGATCCTTGCTTTCAGGCCGCTTGATAATATCGATGAGAACATAGCTATTGGTGAGAATATTGATGTCCTCAAGGATGTTGACGCATGTACTTCAGCAAACATAGGAAAACTTGTGATCAACGATCCGACCGGTTTGAATCCCTGCACTCCGGAAGCTATCATGGCGGTAATAGATTATTATGCAGACGAGATCAAGGCTCAGACCCGCAAGAAATACGCGCCTCTCGAACTTGCCAGACCCGGACAGGAAGACGATGTCTGCTGCGGCTTGGATGTCTGTATCATAAACAACTCAAATGTTATCGGTAAACCGCTGTCCATGCTGCTTACAAATCGTTATGCCACGGTTTCCATCATCCACCATCTTACTCATGCAGAGATCAAGAATGATTATATTAAACGCGCCGATGTTGTAATAGTCGCAACTCCGTTTAAAGACACTCTTACCGCGGATATGATGTCAGAAGGGGCCATAGTTATTGATGCAGGCGTAATTCGTGAGAAAGCATTCGATGCAGACGGCAACCCCATAATTAATGAGAAGACCGGAAAGCAGAAGATCAATACTTTCGGAAGCGCAGCTGCAGATGTCGAAGAGAAAGCATCCTGGAAAACACCTGTACCCGGTGTGGGAGGTATTACTTCTGCGATGCTCTGCAAGAACGTCATCAGGGCTTGCAAGATACAAAACGGGATCAAGCAGTGAGATCAAGCGGACACACGAGAGATCAATGCGTTGAGCCGGGCATTTTTGAAATGCCCGGCTGTATTATTATGCGCTTTCAGCATGCACACTTGGTTTTGTAAGAGGTAGGTTAAGAAGCGTAATAGACAATCTCCAAGGAAATAGAATGGTGATGGTTACCAAGCATCACTACCTAAATCGATGGAGGTTGAAAAACAAGTGAAAAATGAGGTAAAACACACCGCACACTCAAGTTACCGCTGTGAGTACCATATAGTGTTCGCGCCAAAGTGCAGAAGGAAAGTGACATATGGTCTGATTAAAGCCGACACGTATCTCAGTATTCGTCTACGCCGTAATGTGTGTTGTCTGTTCCGGGTACAGTACTGTAAAGGTATTTGTCGGAGCCGTCCGTCGCTAACGCGATCACAGTGCGCCCCTCTTCGTCTATGCGTATTGGGCTGACGATGCCGTTCATGTAGAATGACTGATATTCCACTCCGTCATCGAAGCGGGTGGTTATATATCCGTTGTAGTAGCCGTTGTAAAGATTTCCCTGATAGGAGTTGTATACCGAGAAATTCTCGTCCTTGAGGACGATCTCCACGAACTGCCCGTTGGGAAGGTCACCCGACCAGCCGGAGAGATAATAGTACAGATACGGGTCTCCGGAGTTGCTTCTGTAACAGTAAAGAGCCCCTATACCGCTGCGGGCTCCGCTGTCGTCCAGTTCGCCGTAATATGCGCTGTAGCCTTCGCCGTTGCGCTGCGGGCGGAAGACGACATAGGGGTATTTGTATCCGGAGATGTCGACAGTATACATGGAGTCGCCACTGTTCTTAACGGCTTTTTCTATGACGTCCTCGTGCCGGTCGAGAAGCAGACATATGCCGGGAGAGTGGTTGCTGTCATAGAAGACCGCTATCAGCTCGGCAAGTTCTTCCGCAGTGGAGATATCGGAGAAGAAAGCGGTGTAATAACTGCTATAGTCCTCGTCCAGAAATTTTACAGCGTTCTTGAGGACTTTGTCGGGATCGGATGTTTCACTGCCGCGTGATATGTGCTCTAACCATTCGGTGTAGAATGCGCCCATAGCAGAATCCAGGCTGCCGTCCCCGGCGAGCTCGGTCATTCTGAGCAGGTGAGGCTCGCTGCCGCTGTAGTCACCGGAATAGTATAAGTCCATCGCAAGTGTCTGATGGGACTTGTAAAGCATATCAAAGACTTCTGTATCTGTGTGGTCCTTCTCATAGGCATTTTCCAGATACGTGACAGCATTCTCGAGATCGCCTTCTTCGTAGGCCTCCCTGCCTTTGGCGGCGTAATCGACGCTCGGCATACCACCTTTTCCGAAGAACGCGAGATATCCGCCTCCCAGAACCGCCAGGACCGCGATCGCCGCGATGACTGCCTTGAGTATCTTCCTGCCTGTATCACTCTTTCCGGTATCGGAAGCGGGAACCGGGTAAGAAGGCACTTCGCGGGAAAGATCTCTGTATGGGTTATCCGGCTGATGAGGAGTCTGCGGGGAACTTTCACTCGAGGGTGCTGTATAGGCAGGAGCCTGTCCGGTGCCCGCCGGTTCCTGTATGAATCCGGTCTGGAGCACTGGTATCTCTGCCTCAACGGACGGAGCCGAAGCGGGCTGCTGAAGCGCCGGGGACACAGGCACTGGCTGCTGAGTCACAGGCGGTGTTGACTGTACAGGAGCTCCGCAGTTGTGGCAGAATCTGGAACCCTCGTCTAGTTTGGTTCCGCAGTTTGCGCAATACATGTAAACCTCCAAACAATAAAGGCAGCTGAAACTGCCTGAAATGATATTATTTCGGTAAATTAGATTATTACAGCTCCGTGTTCTGTCATGGTGCTTTTCGAAGGAGAGTTTCCCGCTTGAAGATATCTTCCATACACTGATGTGCGATGACATCATCTGCTGCTTCAATAGCCTTGATCAAGCTTTGCATATAAACTCCCCAAAAGGCATCTATAAGAGCATAGAAATATGGGAAAGCAACTCTCTGCTCTACAGTAAATGGCCTTATCTTTTGATAACCTTCAAGGAATGCATTTAGAATAGTATCTTCCTGATGACCGGACAGATAATCTGGGTAATCCATCAAACGAGCCTCAAAGACAGCCTGCATAACAGCATCGAAGTACAGATTATTGTCGCCGCAGCGATTGAAATCGAATACTCCAATCTTTCCATCTATTGTCCGATACAGGTTGCACTCGCTGATATCGCCCTGGACGGCGAATCGTGATCCATTTCTGAAAGGCTCAATATGAGAAACAAGTTCTGAATGTTTCTGAATGATCTTATGACATAGTTCGCTGTCGATGGTAAGAAGCTTGTTTCTATATCTGTTGAATGCATCAAAGCTGAAAAGATCATTTGACTTCAGTGGGTCGAAAAGCACTTCGCTGTAGACATGATAGTCTGCACTTTCGGCAATGTCGTGCATCCTTGCAAGCAATTCTCCGGTATCTCTCGCGGTTTTTGGATCGACAACCTTTATTTCTCCGTCTTCAAAGTTCTCGACAGTAACGATGACATCATATTCATTGAATGAATAGTTGCTTGTATAATGCCC
>JAFZZV010000089.1 GCA_017828855.1 Oscillospiraceae bacterium
CGAGAAGTATGATCTCCGGATCGTTGACCAGTGCCCTTGCTATCGCGACTCGCTGCATCTGTCCTCCGGACATTTCCGACGGTCTCTTGTTCAGCTGGTCCTCCAGCCCTACCGCCGCAAGAGCGTCAGCAGCCCTCTGTCTCCTGTCCCTGCCTCTGACGCCGGAAAGGGTAAGCGCCAGCTCAACGTTCTTCAGGACTGTTTGATGCGGTATCAGGTTGTAGCTCTGGAACACGAAACCAATGGAATGGTTCCTGTAAGTGTCCCAGTCTCTGTCATTAAACTGTTTGGTAGACTTCCCGTTGATTATAAGGTCCCCTGACGTATATCCGTCCAGTCCGCCGATAATATTCAGCATAGTCGTTTTCCCGCAGCCGGACGGCCCCAGGATCGAAACAAATTCTTTGCTCCGGAATGACAGATCTATCCCCTTGAGTGCGTGAACGGTATTACTGCCCGCCGGATAATCCTTTATTATTTCTCTTAACTCGAGCATCGGTCCCTCTGATGGTTTCTCTCTTAATTAATTATACCTTAGAATGATCCCTCCATTGGCATCATTTCCCGATCAGATGAAATGCCCGCGAAGCAATGCTCCGCGGGCCTCCTTGATCCAGTGTTTATTTTTTTCGCTGCTCGTGATCCTTTTCGATCTCTGCTTTCCATGATGCATCCAGTTTTTCCTTCCTTCGGATGGAACCCAGTGCGTTGCTGACCACATCGAAGTTCAGTCTGGTTCCGACAGCATCCGCCTCGTAAGTGACTGCATGATCGCTTCTGATCCCGAAACTCTTAGCTGCGGATATCGCATCCATGTTTGCCCCGAGAAAGAGGAACTCCCAACCGTTCTCCTGCTGCTCTGCGACCATTCTGCTTACTCCATCGTAAGTGTATTCCCGACTGGCGTTCTCCATTCCGTCGGTAGTGATTACGAATACCGTCTTTTCCGGTCTGTCCTCTTCCCTGGCGTACTTGTGGACATTTTTTATATGGTGTACCGCCCCTCCGATCGCGTCAAGCAGCGCCGTCGTCCCTCCGACCTGATACTCCTTATCTGTCATCGGGCTCACTTCATTGATATCTGTCCTGTCATAGATCACGCAGCTCCTGTCGGAAAAGAGCACAGCAGAGAGCACAGCTTTACCTTCTTCCTTCCGCTGCTTCTCTACCATCGCGTTGAAACCGCCTATGGTATCTGCCTCAAGCCCAGCCATCGAACCGCTCCGGTCAAGGATAAAGACCATTTCCGTAAGATCTTTTCTCATTTTTATAAGCTCCTTTCGCTTTTCTCTGACATGATCTTATCAGGCGCAAAAGGAGCTTTGGTCAAACGGGAGTTGACAAATCAGCTGATCTTCACGATTGTCGGAAGTCCGGCATCTGCAAGAGCAAGATCTATCGACAGCAGATCGAAAGCCCCTTTCCTTATAAAGTACTCTACGATTATGTCCTGCTTGCTGCTCCTGGTCAGCGCATATCCGGCTTTTCCGAGCAGTTTCTGCGTCTCATCCATGTTCATTTGCAGCCCGACTGCCAGCTGGATAGCAGTTTTCTTTGTCGGACGGTATTCCTTATCGTTGATGATCTTGTTGAACAGCTGTCTGCTCATGCCTGCCCTGCGGTACAATTCGGGATCGGTGACCTCCTTCTCGCGGATCACGTCTCTCAAATACTCCACGAACGTGCTCTCTCTTTCTCTCAGCAGGGCCTCCAGGTCCTCTGCAACGAAGGCGCTTTCAGCTGCATAGGATGCCCCGGAAGGGACAAAAGCGTTATACTGTACCTCATTTAGTCCTTCCGTTTCTCTCGCGGCATTGAATAGCTCCGTCTCTTTTCTCTTCTTCCTATCTTTCCGTGAGGCTCCTGCGTAACCTCTCTCTTCCTCAGACCTTGCCTGCACATAGTTGTCGTCGACGAAGCTCCTGACGTCGTCAAACAGAGACCCGGCAAGCGAGAACGCTTCTCTGCTGAACACCACCAGAAGCACCTTGATGTCATGCATCAGCAGGTGTTCTGTCAAGACCTTTACAGCTGTTCCGAGTGCGACTTCGGGAGGAAACCCGCATGATCCCGCTGCCATGAGAGGAAACGCAACGCTTTCGCATCCCAGTTTTTCAGCAAGAACCAGTGCAGAATCATATGCCTTCCTGAGAACAAGCTCTTCGCCGTGCTTTCCGTCTATCCAATCGGTCGTTACAGTATGCAGGATATATTTCGCATCAAGATCAAACGCTGAAGTCTCAAATGATTCTCCCGGTTCTATGTAGCCGATCTTCCTGCGTTCCTCGAGAAGCTGAGGACCTGCTTTCTCGTATATCGCCGCCTCTGTCCCTGCACCGATTACAGGGAACGGATTGGCTGTATTGACTATCGCATCCGCCTTGACTTCGGTAATATCACTTCTGATTATCTCAAATGGCATAGGAAAGTCCTTTCTACATATGGATCCATCCGTTTTTCACTGGATATTATAGCAAACCGGACACATCCGAATGTTCCACGTGGAACAATCACACGTTATTGCGTGTTTCAGGCCGCCTTCCTTCGTTTCGCTTCGTTGCCTTTTAAGACCTGTTGCGATATTATTAGGAAGCAATCTTGAGACAGGAACACATTGTTCCACGTGGAACATTCGGAGAAAAATGGGTAAGATCATCGCAATCGCAAACCAGAAAGGCGGCGTTGGAAAGACAACAACTGCCGTAAACCTTGCTGCAGCGCTCGGCGCTCAGGAAAAGAGCGTGCTTCTGATCGACGCGGACCCGCAGGGCAACGCCACCAGCGGCCTCGGCATCAATAAGAGGAGCGTGGTGCGTTCCGTCTATCAGCTGCTGAACGGCGATTCGGATTTTCTCGAGTGCGTCGTTGCCTCACAGTACGAAGGTGTCTCGGTGATACCCTCCAGCATAGATCTGGCCGGAGCGGAACTTGAGCTCGTCGATGCAGAAAGAAGGGAATACCGTCTCAAGGAAGCAATCCTTCCGTACAAGAAGAATTTCGACTTTATCCTCATAGACTGTCCTCCCTCTCTCGGGCTCCTTACGCTGAACGGACTCAATGCCTGCGACTCGATCCTTATTCCGATCCAGTGCGAATACTATGCGCTGGAAGGTCTTTCCCAGCTTATGAGCAGCGTAAGATCCGTAAAAAGACTGTATAACCCCTACATTGAGATCGAGGGCGTACTTGTTACGATGTATGACTCAAGACTGAATCTGACCCTTCAGGTGGTGGATGAGGTCAAACGGTTCTTCCCGGGAAAAGTTTTTTCCTCTGTCGTTCCCAGAAACGTCAGGATCTCGGAAGCTCCGAGCTACGGGAAGCCGATAAGATATTATGATCCTCACTCAAAAGGAGCTCTGGCTTATGACGACCTGGCTTCAGAGGTGATCAGGAACAACAGCGGCAAGGAGGAGTGAGATGGCCAAAAGACAGGGCGGCCTCGGCAAGGGACTGGACGCTATATTCGTGGATAACTCCGTCTCTTCCGACAGCACGTCCACATTGCCTGTATCCGAGATAAGCCCGGACAGGACGCAGCCCAGAAAGAACTTCCCGGATGAATCTCTCTCTGAGCTGGCTGATTCAATAAGAGAACACGGTGTCCTGCAGCCGATCCTGGTTCGTCCGGTCTCGGGCGGCTCATACAGGATAGTTGCCGGCGAACGCAGGTGGAGAGCCGCAAGACTTGCCGGTCTGGACTCCGTACCGGTTATCATAAAAGACATGTCGGACGCTGAAGCTTTCAGCGTAGCGCTTGTAGAAAAC
>JAFZZV010000090.1 GCA_017828855.1 Oscillospiraceae bacterium
AAAGTCCGTGCGGCCTGTTCAGAGAACGCACGGATCTTTTTTTGTTCTTGTATTACAGGTTGTATAAACCGCCAAACTTATCCGTAAGGTAATCGGTGAAGAATTTTGCGGTGAATGGCGCGCCGCAGATGGACGGGACCACGTCTCCGGGCTTGATCAGGCTTCCGAAACGATACAGTTTTTCTGTCAGCCATGCCAGGATGGGCTGCATGTCATCGGCCGCGACCAAGGCGCTGAAGTCCAGATCCTTCTTCATGGTGTTCAGGATCTGGGCGCTGTAGGCGGTGCCTAGCGCGTACGTCGGGAAGTAGCCGAAGCTTCCGCTGCTCCAGTGTATGTCCTGAAGGACGCCGCTTGTGTAGTCTGGGACATCCACTCCGAGATAATCCTTATATAGACTGCTCCACGCGTCCGGAAGGTCTTTCGAGGTCAGCTCACCGGTGAAAAGCTTCTTTTCCAGCTCATATCTGACCATGATGTGCATCGGGTATGTAAGTTCATCCGCTTCGGTGCGTATGAGCCCGGGCTGGGCTTTGTTGATGCAGCGGTAGAAATCATCTGCGTCTTTTCCGGCCGTCTGTTCGGGGAAGAGATCACGGAACCTCGGCCAGAGCCAGTCGGTGAACTCCTTTGAGCGTCCGACGTAGTTCTCCCAGAAGCGGCTCTGACTCTCATGCACGGCCATGGAAGTACCGCCCTTGAGGCAGTTGTAGTCGTAAGAGGGGTTCACGTGGAGCTCGTAGTTGGCGTGACCGCCTTCATGGATCACGCTGTATACCGAAGCGATCGGCAGGAACTCATAGTAGTGGGTCGTGATCCTGACATCCTGGGAGGTGGGACCTCCGGTAAACGGGTGTTCCGTCTCGGTGATGGAGCAGTGGCTGCGGTCCAGGCAGAAAGCGTCCATAAGGATCTGAGACAGCTTTCTCTGCTGATCGATGGGATATGACACATGCAGCCAGGAGTCGTCCGGCTGCCCGGCGGCGTTGACCTTTGAGATCAGTGGAACAAGCGTCGCCCTGAGTTCCTCAAAGAAGCTGTCGTAGTATTCTCTGGAAGTACCTTCCTCAAAGGCGTCGAGAGCCGCGTCAAAGGGATCCATTCCCGGTCTGGTCAGCTCGTAGATGTGTTTTCTGGCAGCGACCAGTTTATCGATATACGGCCCGAATGACTCATAGTCATTGGCTGTCTTTGCTTTATGCCATACATACTGCGATTCGCTCAGAAGCTGTGTGAGCCTGGCATGTTCTTCAGCGGGAACAGCCCTTGAGTCGGCCAGCTGCTTGCGAAGGATCTCGCTGCGGCGGAAATACTCGGGACCGGCCTCGTCCTTGTTGTCATACAGAGTATTGACGGTCTCCCACAGATCCTCGGACGTCATGAGCTCATGGCTGCGGGCAGACAGGATGCCGAGGGCGACGCCTCTCCCTTCCTGAGTCTCCGGCGGAGCGGCTGTCCGCGCATCCAGTCCGATGGATGACATGGCATAGCGGTATGCGAAGAGCTCGCGCTCAAGACTGTCAAGATGTTCCTTTGCTTTATTGATCTCCATATCTTTGTCCTCCGTTTGTTTCTGAAATGATTATATTGTATGTGGAAGAAGGAACACAATACGGCTGGAAACTATACAAAAACAACGGTTTTTGCTATACTTCTAAATGCAATTCATGTCTGTATAAGGAGATATAGATGGATATCAAAGAACTGAAAGAGGTTTGCCGGCAGGTCCGTATAGACATCATTAATGAAGTCACAGAAGCTGCCAGCGGACATCCCGGCGGAAGCCTTTCCGCCGTGGAGATGCTCGTCGCCCTCTATTTCAAGGTGATGAACATCGATCCCAAGGATCCTCAGAAGGCTGACAGAGACAGATTCGTTCTGAGCAAGGGCCATGCGGCTCCCGGACTCTACGCTGTGCTTGCAGAGAGAGGATATTTCGACAAGGAAGAGCTACACACGCTCAGGAAGCTCGGATCCAAGCTCCAGGGACATCCGGATCCCAGAAAGCTCCCCGGCATCGACGCGGCAACAGGTTCCCTCGGTCAGGGCATCAGCATCGCGGTCGGTATGGCGCTCGGCGCGAAGATCGCAGGCAACGGAGCCAAGGTCTACACCATGGTCGGCGACGGCGAGATGCAGGAAGGAATGGTCTGGGAGGCAGCTATGGCGGCAGCCAACTACAAGCTGGACAACTTCACTGTGTTCGTGGACAATAACGGACTGCAGATCAGTGGCACCAATGACGAGGTCATGAGTCTCGGCAACATCCATGCCAAGTATGAAGCGTTTGGGTTTGACGTTATCGAAGTGGAAGACGGAAACGACATCGAGCAGATCCTTGCTGCTATCGCAGTTCCTCATACACCCGGCAAGCCTAAGTGCATAATCGCCCACACCGTAAAGGGAAAGGGCGTATCCTTCATGGAGAACTCTGTGGGCTGGCACGGCACGGCGCCTAAGGAAGATCAGCGTCAGGCCGCATTGAAAGAGTTGGAGGGCTAAACAGATGAGTGAAAAGAAAGCTACACGCAATGCTTACGGCGAAGCGCTGGTCGAGCTCGGTGCAGTGAATGACAAGGTCGTCGTACTTGACGCAGACCTCGCTCCCTCCGTAATGACCAACGGCTTTGCAAAGCAGTTCCCCGACAGGTACTTCAACACCGGTATCGCGGAAGCGAACATGGTCGACATGTCGGCCGGACTCAGCACGATGGGGTTCATTCCTTTCTGCAGCACCTTCGCGATCTTCGGAGCGGGCAGAGTCTATGAGATGGTACGCAACAGCGTTGCGTATCCCAGATTCAACGTAAAGCTCGGCATGACCCATGCCGGTATCACCGTCGGTGAAGACGGAAGCAGCCATCAGTCCATTGAGGATATCGCCCTCATGAGGGTCATCCCCAACATGACGGTCATCGTTCCCTGCGATGCGAACGAGGCAAAGAAGGCCACATTCGCAGCGGCAGAGATGGACGGCCCGGTGTATCTCAGATTCGCGCGTCCTTCCTCCTATGTGTTTGAGGAAGACATGCCTTTCGAGATCGGCAAGGCAAACGTTCTCCGTGACGGGGATGACGGAGTCATCTTCGCCTGCGGTCTTATGGTAAAGCCTGCTGTTGATGCGGCTGACGCACTTAAGGAGCAGGGAAAGAATATCTCTGTGGTCAACGTACACACTATCAAGCCTCTGGATAAAGAGACCGTTCTGAAGTACGCCACCAGATGCAAGAAGGTCCTCACCATCGAGGAGCACAGCGTTATCGGCGGACTCGGAGACGCGGTAGCCGATGCTATCATCGGACACGGCGACTTCTCGTTCAGGAAGCTCGGCATCCAAGATCAGTTCGGACAGTCCGGAACTCCTGCACAGCTCCTTGAGGTCTACGGTCTCTCTGACGCGCAGATCCTTGAAGCAGCAAAAGAGATGTTCTGATACGATCCAATGCAATAAAGATCAGCGGGAGCTTCCTGTTCCCGCTGATATGTTTTAGTAATGAAATACCGGAGGATGCATGATTAAGAAGATAACAGACTGGCTGAAGACAGAGTTCTTTACAAAAGAAACACTGGCTTATCTGCTGATCGGACTCACAAGCACGGCCATCAACTGGACGCTGACATATGTGCTCAACAACGTGTTCGGGATAGGATACTGGGCGACCAGCGTGATCACGTTCCTTATATGCACCATATTCTCATACATAATGAACAAGAGGTACGCGTTCAGGAACACGGAGTCAGAGAAGGAGACTTTGCCCAGGTATGTGCTTGAGGTCTGTGTCTGTTTCCTGCTGGCCTACGGGCTCGGAAAGATGGCGCTGGACTGGTTCTTCTCCAAAGTGCTCGTGCTGCCTCTGGATGAAGACAAGATGAACACCGTAAAGGGGATCCTCGCGAACTGCTGTTACATTGCGCTGAACTACATCGGGCAGAAATTCTTCGTCTTCCGTAAGAAGAAGGATGAGGAAGAGCAGGCCTGACACAGGCTTAACTGTTGAACAAGCAAAGCCGCTTCCGGAAGGAAGCGGCTGCGTTCGTAACATGGGGAGATCACTCTGTCTGAAGTTTTATCTGGCTGCTCAGCAGGATGCCCGCGAGAAACGGAACGGTATCGGCAAGAGCGGCTACCGCGCCGCGGACCAGCTTGACTCCAAGGGGCAGATTGAAAAGTATCGATTCCGACAGGGACTTGATCAGGGCGATCCCGATCATGACCGATAGGAAACCCACTGCCATTTTTGCCGCCATGTTCTTAAGGCGGGGAAATGCCCAGCTACAGGTCAGTCCTATGAACAGCTGCCCCAAGGCCCAACCGATCGGAAAGGTGCCGCTGTACAGCAGGTTTGCTATGATGCATCCGAGAACGCCGACTGACGTGGCAGGATATCCGAATAGGCAAAGGAACAGCCCGAAGGCAATATATCCCGGTTCTGTCCTGATGTGCGCAAGGATCGGGATCTTCACGGTGAATGACAGCACTACGTAAAGTGCTACGCCTAATCCCATATATGTGAGTCTCTTGGTATTGCTCAAAAGAGCCTCCTTCCTGAGGTCAATTGCTCAGCAGCAGAATAAAGGGTATAGTGTATATATCAATACAGAACGGAGAGAAAGGATGGAGAAGAAAAACAGTATCCTCCAGGTAGTTAAGTACTTTCTAATCGCCGCTTCTGCAGGGATCATACAGGCGCTCTCGTTTTCCGTAATGGAAGAATTGTTACACATGCCGTACTGGCCGAGCTACCTGATATCCCTGATCCTCAGCGTCGTGTGGAACTTTACCTTTAACCGTAAATACACGTTCCATTCTACGGGGAATATCACCAGAGCGATGCTGCTGACGGCGCTGTACTATCTGGTGTTCACCCCTCTCTCGACATGGGCAGGCAACTGGCTGACAAAGATAGGGTGGAATGACTATCTGGTCTTCTTGCTGACGCTCGCAGTCAATGGCATAACGGAGTTCCTTTATCAGAAATATCTGGTCTTCAAAGAATGAAAACAGATATCAGAAAGCGAACAGTTCTGAAGGTGTCAGACCGGAACTGTTCGCTTTGTATATCTAATCATTTTGCTCATACTGACTGATCAGTGTCTTCAGGTATTCGTATGCGTCTTCCCTGACGTCCGCAGGACCGATTATCTCTGCTCCGTCTCCGAAGGAGAAGACCCAGGAGAAGAAGACTGGGCTGACTGCGACTCTGACGTCAATATTGAACCAGCCATCGCTGTCGGGGATCATTGAGATCTCCTTTCCGAACCTGTCGATGACCTGCCCGGCGAGGCGGTTCCGGAATCTGATCCTGACTCTTTTCTGATCCCCGTGATACATTCCGAAATGCATGACTGAATAGCCGGAAAGGTCCTCCTCCCGAAACAGATCCGCTCCTTTCCTTTCACTGTCGGTGGACACGATGGATTCCATCTTATCCACGCGGAAGTGTTTCATGATGCCGGCGTCTTCATCATAACCAAGCAGGTAATAGTTTTCATTGTCCCAGATGAGGGCGTAAGGGCTGACGGAATAAGGCTTCCCGCCCTGATGGTAGACTTTTTTGACTGAGGTGTCATAGTCAAAGTATTTGAAACGGATCGAAACTGATGAGTTTATCGCGGAAGAGATACGATCCACATTGTTGAAGACGCTCTCATTCATGCTCTTGACACGGCCGGTAACATAGACCTGTCTCTGAAGATCCTTCCCCTCGTACGAACTGGCGAGAGATTCGATCTTCTTTATCAGTTCATTCGTTTTCCTTACCGTAATGAAACGGGAGCTCTGTACGGAGTCTACCAGAAGTTTCAGTTCAGCGCTTCCGAATTCCCTGGAGGCAAGATAATAACCGAAATACCTTCCCTTAAGCTGCGTGATGTCGTAACCGAATGCAGAAAGAGCACGGATATCATCATATACAGTTCTTCTGTCTGCAGAATAACCCTGTTCCCCAAGATACTCGATGATCTCCTCAGTAGAGACAGGATGTATACTGTCGCTCTTCTCATTCAGAAGCCGGAGGACATAGAGAAGACGTACTCTGTTGGTGTTTTTTGACATTTACAGGCCCTCCTTAATGTCAGGTATTGCTGCCGGGAATAGTAAGATAAGCCTCCTGATACAGAACAACAGAGGCCATACAGTCTGCAACGAGGCAGACGATCTCATACTGGTTTCCTGTCCTGAGATAGAACAGAACAGAAGGCAACCGGAAGCCGAGACAGAAGACCAGAGAACAGAAAGCGGACAAAAGAAACTGCCTTTGAGAGGAGGGTTCTTCCGACGAAAGGGTCTGCATCATCCTCAGAGCTGTTACTGCAAGGGAGCCGCAGCTGAGAAAAGAGATCATCAGGGGAACATTGTTGCGGTTGACTGACGAGCAGAAAAACCTGTTAAGCAGATCTGCGGTAAAGAACAAGCATGGTCCGAGCGTGAGAAAAACTGAGTGCAGAGGATCATCGTTTGGCTTTGAGATGATGCGAAGATATATGCAGATCATTGCCACGCACTCAAAAGCAACAGACACGGCCCAGAGCGGGAGCATATATGAAGCACTTGGCCGGAAGAATGTGAATCTGCAGAGTATGTTGAGCATGATCAGCATAGCGAAAAGTATGTTGATCAGTTTCCATGCAACGCCGTGCTCTGGAGAAGAAAACGGAACACCGCGCCGGACAGCAGTGGATCTCAAAGAGAAGGATAGGAAAAGAGTCACTATGACGGATGCAAGCCCGAGAATGAGCAGAACCGGGCTGCCGTCATAGAATCCCGTGTGCGGATCGACGCGGTCAATGATGAACCAGGTCAGAACAGCGACCGGAAGAACAAAGATCGGATAAAGAAGGAATCTCTTTTTCAATAAAGTAACCTCGCTGATTTGGTCAGAAATCATTGTATCACAATGCCCGGACAAAAGGGAGAAGAGACAGGACAGCCCGGATCAACAGATCCGGGCTGTAATCGTTAGGTATTCAATTCTGAATCGTCACGCTATGTGCTTCCAAACAGGAGCAGGGAACCGGTCATTCTATGCGGATGGTCTTCTTCTCGGGGAGCTTGGGAGCATCCTTCTTCGGGACGGTCAGACGGAGAACACCGTCTTCGAACTTTGCACCGATCTCATCTTCCGTCACATACTCGCCGACGTAGAAGCTTCTCTGCATCGAGCCGGAGTATCTCTCCTGACGGATGAGTTTGCCTCTGGCATTCTTTTTCTCCTCGTCCAGAGCCTTGGTGGCGCCGACGGTCAGATAACCGTTCTCAAGATCGAGGGAGATCTCTTCCTTCTTAAAGCCTGGCAGGTCGATATCGACCTCATAGCCGTTATCGGTCTCATGCACGTCCGTCTTCATGACGCGTGAGGCGTTCTTGCCGTAGAGCCTGCGGTCTGTGTTGTCAAGTTCACGGAAAGACGGGAACTCCAGATTCATAAGATCATCAAAAAGATTTTCGTTCCAAATGCTTGGATATAACATTTCAGTTTCCTCCTTATACTCATAACAATCATTTTGTTTTGAGCATCGGGACGGAGGGTTTGGACTCAAGGAATTCTATCCTTCGGATCTTCTCTGTTCCTTTGTTCTGCCAACGTTATACACCCGAAAATTAGCACTGTCAATAGGTGAGTGCTAATTTTTCTAAAATTTTTCACTGGCTCGTTTCCCCACCGATACTAAGCCTGGTCACGGTGCCGTCAGGTGAACGCAGACACAGGCAGTCGCGGATCAGGCACAGGGAAAGATATCCTTCAGAACTGAGGATCTCTGTAGAGCCGCCTTCCATAGGAACGCGGCAGAGGAAGCCGTAGTTGTCCGCGTCGAGGAAATACAGGTAGCCGCCGTACGCGATAAGTCCGGACGGAGTGCCGTCTGACAGCCGTTCGTCGTATTTAAGGCCTTCTCGGAAGACGCGGAACAGACCTCCTGTGCGCCCTCTGTAGTAGATATAGTCCCCGTAGACGATGAACAGGTTAGTTACCATTCTGGCCTGATATGTCCTGTAGACATATGAAGTCAGGTAGGCTCCGCCCTGCACATAGAAGATAGTGTTGTCCACGCGGAACGGATAGTTGGTCGCATAGATCACTATGTCGCCGTCATATTTTCCGTCAGGTGTTATCACGGCAAGGTTGTGATAGACGTTGCCTTCCTCCTGATAGATGATGAAGTCCCCGACGGTAATATAGTGTGAGGAAGTGAGGGACTTGATCTTTGTCACTTTTCCAGTCTTCGTGTCAAGGACTTTCATCGCATACGGAGTCTTTCCTTTATCACGGAAGACAAGATCTCCGTTCTCAAGAAAACAGAGATTGTCGGCGTCAATGCCGCCCAGGACCAGCTCTCCCCGTGAACCGTCAATGAAGTCGTCTTCAGGACAGCGGTATATCCCCGGCGTCCCGTCGGGAGAGTCGCAGTAATATACGGTTCCGTCCGAGGAAACGGCGGCGAAAGCCTCGTTTGCGGCATTCATGCTGGTAATGGGATCAGCGTCCGCAGGCAGGGCAATAGAGGGCTTATGTCTGGAGAACAAGGATCCGAT
>JAFZZV010000091.1 GCA_017828855.1 Oscillospiraceae bacterium
AACGTAAGTCTGCGGGGGTGTAAGGTAGGGGGATGATTCCTGACAGTTTACGAGCAGAAAGGAGAGGCAACAAGTGGAATTGATCGAGTGGATACTGGAAGACAGGAATCTCACAGAGGCGATCAAGGCAGTAAAGTCCAACAAAGGAGCACCGGGAGTCGATAAGATGCCGGTGGAGAAGCTGGACGGGTATTTCAGAGAACACGGAGAAGAGATAAAAGAATCTATCCGGAACAAGAAGTACAAGCCGAGCCCGGTGAGAAGAGTCTACATCCCGAAAGCGAACGGAAAGCAGAGACCTCTTGGAATACCAACAGTGGTGGACAGGGTCATACAGCAGGCAGTAGCACAGATACTGATGAAAGGATATGAAAGATACTTCAGTGAGAACAGCTACGGCTTCCGTCCGGGCAGAAGTGCGCAACAGGCAATAGAGAAAGCCCTGTCATATCTGAATGAGGGATGCGAATGGGTCATAGACCTCGACATCGAGAAGTACTTTGACACAGTGAACCACGACAGATTGATTTCGATTCTCAGAGAGCGCATCAATGATGCGCCGACCCTGCACCTGATTCGCAGTTTTCTGAGAGCAGGAGTCATGGAAGACGGACTGGTAAGTCCGAGCGAGGAAGGAGTCCCGCAAGGAGGCCCACTGTCGCCGGTACTGTCAAACGTCTATCTGGACAAACTGGACAAGGAACTGGAATCAAGAGGACTGCGGTTCGTGAGGTACGCAGACGACTGCAACATATTCGTAAAGAGCGAAATGGCAGCAGACCGAGTAATGGCATCCATTACAGATTGGCTCGAACGAAAACTGCGGCTGAAAGTGAACGCCACGAAGACCAAAGTAGTCCGCCCGACCAAGAGCAACTTTCTTGGATTCACATTCTACAAGAATGGAGACAGTTGGAAGTGCATGCCCGCGAAAGCGAGCAAGGCAAAGCTGTACGCAAAGACCAAAGAGATACTCTGCAGGAAAAAGGCGGCCGCCAGGAAACTGGGAATAACGTTCCAGCAGTTGAACTGGCTCATCCGTGGATGGGTGAATTACTTCCGCATCGGAGGAATGAAGAGTTTTCTGGAAGAATACAGCGCATGGATGCGCCACAAAGTCAGAGTCGTCATTCTGAAGCAGTGGAAGAGACCGAGAACCATCTACAGGAATCTGGAAAAACTGAACAGGATCGTCGGCTGTAACTTTACCAGAGAAGATATCTACAAAGTCGCGAACAGCAGGTTAGGGTGGTACAGGCGAAGTGCTGGATATGTTATGAGTTACGCTCTTAACCCAACTGTTTTGGGAACAAAAACAAAGGACCGGCCAGGCCTGGTCGATCCCTTGGGTTATTATCTGAGAACTACTTGAACTATCTGTAATAATGTAGCGCCGTATACGAGACCCGTACGTACGGTGCAATGGGAGGTGGAGGGCTTACGCCCTCCGTCTACCCTATTACTGCGTGACCCGCGGAGATCGGGAAGGCGGCTCCGGGCTGCAGTGCCTCTGGCGGATCCCGTACCGACCGGTCCCGGGAAGGTTTCCGCAGAAACTGAAATGTGAACGGCGGAAGGGCAATGATGTATAATGATTACAAATATAATCATCATGCGCGGATGACGCGCTCATCTTCGGCTGAAATGTTCCGGACTAAAGAAGAGAGGAAATAGCAATGAAGAAGAGATCCCGGCTGTTACTGTCAGCCGTTCTGGCGCTGACGCTCGCCGTATTTGTTTTTCCGTCATCAGTTAACGCAGAGCAATACGAACACGGCGGATACATAGTGACCATCTCGTTGAATCCCGAGAAAGGAGGCTCTGTATCATATAATCCCGTTTCAGACGGGGGCGTCGCCCTGTCTGTAACAACGAAACCCGATTACATATTCACCGGCTGGACCATCGACGGGGAACAGGGCCCTACTGATACCGAACTCTACCGCGATATCTACGGGGACACGACATTTGTAGCCAATTTTGCACAGGCTTATGAAATATCCGCAACGGCGTCCCCGCCGGAAGGAGGAACTGTCACAGGCGCAGGTAAATACAAACAGGAAGATATTGTCAAACTGGAAGCCAATCCGAATGAAGGGTGGTTGTTCCGCTGTTGGAGCGAAGGCACATCTATCGTCAGCACAAACAGTCCGTATTCTTTCAATGCATTAAGGAGCCGGACCTTGGTCGCCGAGTTCTATAGACCTGTCACGATAGGTGCGAAGACGAGCGATTCCACAAAAGGATACGTGACGGGTGGAGGGACCTTCGATCCCGGAGTAGTCACCAGCGTAACTCTTAAAGCGATGCCTCTCGAAGGCTATGAATTCTGTTTTTGGCTAGAAGACGGAAATGATGTCTCACACGAAGCCGAATATGAATTCACCCTCACTGAGAACAGGACTCTGGTAGCTTATTTCGATAAGAAGATGGTTGAGGCGAAATTCGTCAACTGGGACCAGAAGGAACTGGGCAGCCGGACAGTGGAATACGGCTCTGTTCCGGAATACAGTGGGGAAACACCGGTAAGACAGCCGGACGACGAGTACACCTATACTTTCAAAGGATGGTCTCCGGAACTCAAAGAGATATACGTGAATACGACTTTCACCGCACAATACAGATCCGAAAAGATAGTGCCCGTTTACACCGTGACGGAAGGAGCGGACGGCACCTGGACCTCAGGAAGCGGACAGGCTTACAGGATCACTGTCAAGCGCGACCCGGCCGACGACAGATGCTTCGGGTTCTTCGCGGGAGTGCTGATCGACGGAGAGGAACTGGAGGACGGCTATACTGCCGACAGCGGAAGCACAGTCGTGACCCTTGCGGCAGAGACTCTGGAGGATCTGTCCGGGGGCAGACACACCGTGACCGTCAGTTTCGAGGACGGGACGGCCGAGACCTCGCTAACGGTAAAGAAAGACGACACTTCGGTACCCCCGACCGATGACGCCGGCGCAGTACCCGTGTGGGCAGCGATAGCTGTATCCTCAATTATCGGACTCTGCGCGCTGATCATCAGGAAAAAGGAAGAAATCTGAGGACGAACAAGCTATAACAGAAGCCGGATCTCCGCGGATCCGGCTTCCTTAATGCCTGCAATTGACTGTTTCTGTGTATGCAAAGAAAAACTGCGTTATCCTCCGTGCTGACGGGCATGAGGTAAAGCTTCTGCCTTAAAAGAAAAAGGACTCTGCGCTATATGGTGCACAAAGCCCTTTGATAACTGTTCTGTATCAGCTGTGTCTCTTTTGTTTCCTGCCCGGCAAGTATAGGAAGGCTGTAAGGATGCATGCCGTCAGGATAACCGGCCGTATCATGCCAGGCACTCCCGTCTCGGGCGGGATGCGCTCGGGGACCTTTATCGTTAGTACGGCTTCCGCCTTTCCGTCGGCGAAGTTGGCAGTCAGGGTATGGCTGCCCTCAGCCAGCGTATCCAGGAATTCGCTGTCAAGCGTGATGACAGCGCTTCCTTTAGTCACCGTGTAGTACTTTTCGTCTACAGGCGTGCCGTCCGCGTCGAGACTGCTGAAAGCCGCAAAGGTCAGATCGTCGTCTTCGCTCCTCACGAAGCGGAACACGGCGGAGCCGCCTGCGCCTCTGATCCATTCTGCGGGATCTCCTTCGCAGGAGTATGTGACCGGTGCAGAAGGTCTGATGATCTTCTCCAGACTTCCTGTATACTGCTGTCCGTTGAAAGAAGCGGCGACGGGATAAACGGCTTTTACGTGATCAGTACCGGCCGGGGCGGTCACCTGCGGTTCTCCGGTGATGTCTGCCTTGACCGTATCGGTGTGACTGGCATCTCTGGTACAGGTGAACGTTGCCTGCGCGGTGCCGTCATCTGCCCATGAGAAGACCGGTTCATCGTTCCAGTCGTGACCGTCGGAATTACTGGTCGTTCCGGAAAGAGTATATATATTACCCTGAATATCTGTTACTACCCAAGCATCACCAACTGTTCCGTCTGAAGTGAAAGGGTAGAGTTGAGGATAACCTAGAAAAGTCTGGCTTTGAAAAAATAAAATCCCTTTTTCGAGATAAATGAGTAACGGGCTGGATGCATAATCTTCTAGCCTGACGGGGGTTTCCGTCGTATTGCCAAATCTATTCGCCTCAAGCACTATCTCATAATTTTTAACATTGATAATGGCGCCGTGATCTCCCGAGATCATATCACAGACTTTGAGCTCCTTCATATCCAGAACATCTCCAGGATATTTCTGCTGGAATACAACTTCCACTGTGACATCACCGTTTTTCATAATGAAGCTGTTCTCGTTGATATCAGGGTCAATATCAGGGTAGAGATAGATATAATCATCATCTACAGAAAACTTACAAATGACATCGACGACCCTGTAGATACTTTCGGGATGGAACGTCAGCGTAACGGTCTCTCCCTCAGCAGCGTACTGTACTGAAGGCACTGTGGTTCCGTAAGAGCCGTCTCCTGCAACAGTTACAGAATACAGCTTTACCGGCTTCGCATACAGCTCAAGATCCCCGTACACTTCATTGTTGAAATCATATTTGTTCTTGAGCTCCGGGTCGGTACACCAGTCGATCCTGTACCCTCCGTAGGACTCGGGAGTCTTGGGCTGTGATACCTTCTCGCCCTCGTATACCTTGACGGTCAGGTCTTCCTCAGACGGTTTGTCATAATGGAAAACAACGCTGACCTCATTTTTCAGACCTCTGATATAGACAGTGCCGTCAAGGTCCTTTGAGCTTTCAATTGCACCGCTGAACAGTACATATGGATTCTCATCCATATCCATGAGTTCAAAAACAAAGGGAGTGGTCTTTAGACCGAGAGGAAAGTAATTACTCGGATTTGTTCTGAAGAATTCATTGAGATCGAGTTCGTATGTGTGATCCTCGTCGAAATCATCGATAAAAAAAGGACCGAGATCATATCCATTGAGCTTGATGTTATAGAAAAAATCAAGTTCATCGTATCCAAAAGTTATCTTGCTGAAACTGCATCGGAACCAGCGGGTCTCTTCCTCTGCGGAAACAGCAGGAAGGCACACGGAAAGTATCAGAGCGGTGAGCAGCAGGCATACAAGTCTTTTGATCTTCATGCGGATCCTCCTTACAGATCACATCGAGGGAAGACTTTTAAGGTCACGGCAAGCGTCGGCAAAATACTATAACATGAGTATTTTTGTTTTATTAAATTAAGAATGTCACAAACAGGAACCGTTTACAAGAAAATATACGTATTGTTACAGAAGACAGTTTAAGGAACAGACTAAAAAACCATGCTCCGAGTTGAGCATGTTGGAAGATGAGTACGGGTAAGGGTATAATATCCGAAAAAGACAGCACGGAGCGGAAGCAATGCCTGCAGAAAAGGAAAAAGACGGTGTGATGGACCGGACAGCGGATCCCGGCGGGACCCGTGAAGTCCCCGTGACAGAAGACACCGTGAATGCAGCCGTAGGCACCGAGCCCGAAGGTTCCGCAGACGGACCGGCGGAAGGCTCGGATAAAGCTGCGTCCGGAAAAAGCTCGTCCCTAAGGGATGCGCTCTGCAGGCTGTCTTCAGCATGTTCGAAAGCCAGGGCAGCGATCGGAGCATTCTTCCGCAGAACAGGTGAGGCGATCGCTCCGGTGTGGGGAAAGATCCGTTCAGGAACAAAAGCCTTCTGCATAAAGGCAGGAGCGGCGGTCTCAGC
>JAFZZV010000092.1 GCA_017828855.1 Oscillospiraceae bacterium
ACATCAACGGAGTGGTCCTTGGACACGGGCTGATCGGATGCTGGTTTGCGTTCGCGATGGACGAGGCGAGCAGGGCCGTGCTGTACCTGTACAGGTGGATAGGTAAGAAGTGGATGGAAAAGAGGATCATAAAACAATAGGCCTCCCGAAAACTGTGTTGCGCTGCGGCAGCCATGTCTATTCTTGACACGGTAATGTGACCGCGATATAATTGCTGTTGCTCAAGAGATGCGTCATTAGCTCAGCTGGATAGAGCGTCTGACTACGGATCAGAAGGTCGGGGATTCGAATTCTCCATGGCGCACCAAAACCCGTTCGGTTCTTTGCGAATCGGACGGGCTTTTTGTATTCGTGTTTTGCATGTAGATTGTATTTTCTTATAAGAAGAACATGAGAATAACATTACAAGAGTCTGATAAATTGATTTTCCATCAGGCTCATTTTAAACTGGAAAAAGAACGAGATCAGGAGGAGGCAACATGAACAGAAGATTCTATAGCGATAAGCGTACGGAAGTCGAGACTGCGGAAGGAACAGTCCGCGGCTGTTTTCTCAACGATCACTACTATTTCCGCGGTATACCCTATGCAACGGCTGAGCGTTTCAGATCGCCAAAGCCCATGGAACACTGGGAAGGCGTCAGGGAAGCGGTGACATACGGCCCTGTCGCACCGACTCTGAGCAAACCAAGCGTATCAAGAATGTATGCACTGACGCAGCAGCCTCTCTTCGGCTATCGCTTCTGGCCGGAGGACGAGCAGTGCCAGTATGTCAATGTCTGGACTAAGTCCCCGGATCCTTCACGCAAAAGACCTGTAATGGTATGGGTGCACGGGGGCGGATTCGGAACAGGTTCTTCCGTCGAGCAGATGAGTTATGACGGGGCTAATCTGTGCAGGGACGGTGACTTGGTCGTGGTGTCCTTCAACCACCGTCTGAACATTCTGGGATATATGGACTTCTCGGAATTCGGAGAGGAATACTGGAACTCCGGCAACGCCGGCATGGAAGATATAGTTGAAGTGCTTCGCTGGATCAGGCGCAATATCGGCAGGTTCGGTGGTGACCCGGATAATGTGACACTGTTCGGACAGTCCGGCGGAGGCGGCAAGATCCGTACACTTATGCAAATACCCGATGCGGACGGACTGTATCATAAAGTCATCTTCCAGAGCGGCCTTATGAATCTGCCGGGCGAGGTGGAAGACGCAGCCAACAACCGCAGAGTGTGCAGGGATATGGTGGAGAAGCTAGGCCTTACAAAGGAGACGTTCCCTCAGATCGCGGACGTCCCATATGAGAAACTGTGCCAGGTATACAATGAAAGCGTTAAAGTCCTCGCAGATGAAGGCGTAAATCTTCACGGCATAGTACAGCCGGTGCGTAACGGTTACTATGTGGGCAATCCAAACGAGGTCGGACTGACCGAATATGCCAAAAAGATTCCAGTGATGGGAGGTACATGTCAGTGCGAGACAGTACTGTATGCGCCGACATATTATCCCTACGATACGCCGGGTGAGAAGAAAGATGAGCTGCTGACGGATCTGTTCGGGGACAAGAAAGATGAGATGATCAGCTTGTTCCGCAGCGTATATCCGGAAGATGATCTGCTGGATCTGTACAATCTCGACTTCATCGTACGCAAAGGCGTATACGAATTCTTCGACCGCAAGGCAGAGTGTGAAGCGCCTCTGTACTGCTATATGATCACATATCACCTGAACTATTTCGGCGGGGTTCCCGCATATCACGGATTCTGCCTGCCGCTCGTATTTGGGAACACAGAATACGTTGATGCTTGCAACGAACCGGACTGCGTGGCGCTCAGCCAGAAGATGCATCAGGCCTGGATCAATTTTGCTACCTACGGAGATCCCAACGGTGGCGATGTACCGGAATGGGAACCTTACCGCAAGGGGGAATGCGGCACCATGATCTTCGACCGTTGCTGTGGAATGCGCTACGACTTCGACAGGGAACTGGTATGGAAGTTCCAGGAGAATACCGATCTGGAATTCAATTTCATGAGAGTAAAGAAGACCAGAAAAAACTAACTAAAAGAAATGTCGGAGATTAATTGGTCCCCGACATTTTTGTGTTTAACGTTTCTATATCAATTATGAGACATTTTTAAACATCTTCTTTACTGCATGAGCTGATCAGAAGGTTTCGAATATCTCTGGAGTCAGATCTCTGGCAATTAGCGCAGCAAGTTTGGCAGTGTTTATGAAGTCTTCGTATGCGGTGATGCCGCTCATGCTGTGGATGTACCTCACCGGAACGCCGGCAACTACTGTGGGAACGCCTTTTCCGGAAAGATTAACGACAGCGCCGTTGTTTCC
Source organism: Oscillospiraceae bacterium (assembly GCA_017828855.1). Lineage (GTDB taxonomy): Bacteria > Bacillota > Clostridia > Oscillospirales > Ruminococcaceae > RUG11783. The sequence continues at coordinate 2,346 of JAFZZV010000092.1, forward strand.
ACCGCCTTCCCTTACGGAAGCCTGAGCCTTTATGCCGTTCTCCTTAGCCTTGTTCAGCACCCAGCGCTGATATCTCGGCGAACAGATTATAGACCGGTCGATGTAACGGAACATCGGGCCTTTTTTCAGCGCAGTCTGTATTGCGTATGGTTCCGTGAAGGTGTCATCTGCCGGACATCCTTCGAAGCAGATCGCTATATCAGGACGCACTTTGTTCACCGCTACTTCGATACCTCTGTCTCCGACTTCCTCCTGTGATGAGACTACTCCCACCACGTCGAAGGGAAGATCCGATCCTTCCAGCTCACGAAGTGCTGCGATCATGGCCGCTACACCGATACGGCAGTCGAAAGCCTTGCCGAAAAAGATGCCGTGCTTCTCGTCAAAAACACATTTCGTTGCCGGGACGACGGGCTCTCCGATCCCTACACCGAATTCTTCAACGGCTTCCTCAGCGCTCCTTGCACCGATATCTATGCTGAAGGAAGACGGATCCAGCGGCTGCTGATTGTCGCCGTTTGAAAAATGAGGCGGTCTGAGTCCTATCACTCCCTTGATATATTCTCCGGAGGAGTTCCTTACAAGCACCTCGGAAGCTGCCAGTCCGTTCGAATCCATGCTTCCGAGTTTTACAAAACGCAGTGTCCCATTCGGTTTTATGGAATGGATCATGAAACCGACTTCATCGCCATGTGCGTCGAACATCAGGACAGGCTTCTTCCCGTCATGGTTTTTTCTGTAGATATACAGATTGCGAACCTTATCCTCCTCGAAGGTGCAGATGTTTTCCAGTTCTTTTCTCACGACATCAAGAACCGCATCTTCGAACCCGGATGCGCCGGGAGTATCCGATAGGACCGTTATCATTCTGACATTCTGTTCCGAATAATCCATTTTCTTCCTCTTTTCTTTCAATCGGTACTGTATACGAGTTTTATTCATTATAATTCTAAGGCGAGAATAAGTTAACGAAACAATAATAATCTCAATTCTGTTTAATGATCCCGGACTGGACAAGGTCATTCAGAATTTAGCGTACCCGTGACTTTTATTCATGATTATTTGACATTATAATAGAGACAGCAATACAAATCTCATGTGCAAAACAACAGACCAAATAATCTGCAGAGAGGAGACAGCAAATGGTTTTTGACAATAAAGAGATCGAGAATGCCGTTGTGACTTACCCTGACATGAGCAAGCACATCCGCGGAGGGATCCAGTTCGATTCCCCCATCACCAAGAGAGAGAACCTGGCACGTGCCTATAAGAGGCAGCAGCTCTGGATGCCCGCTACGGCTGACAAGAACTGGTTCTGCCCGGAGATCATCCCGGACAACACCGCGAGAGCTTTCGTCATCCAGGGACCCAAGTATGAAGGTGAATTCGGCGGAGACGATATGTTCGGCATCTACTGGGAGTATGTGCCGTCTGCCCGCGGCTCCATCGTGAGACCCGGCAACCCGACCCTGACCGACATCACTCAGTGGAGAGAGGTCATCAAATTCCCCGATGTGGACAGCTGGGACTGGGAAGGCAGCGCTAAAGCCAACAAGGAGTATCTTGTCAACAATCCCCTTTACGTCAACGTCTGCATCTTCACGGGTTGGTTCGAGAGACTGATCTCCTTCATGGATTTCGGGCCCGCAGCCTATGCTATCATGAACCGCAAGACCAAGGACGCAGCCAAGGAACTGATGGATGCTATCTCCGATCTGTGGATCGACGTCGTCGATCATTTCGCAAAATACTTCGGACATGATTTCGAAGGCTTCTGCTTCCACGATGACTGGGGCGCGCAGGACGGACCGTTCTTCAACGCCAGGATAGTCAACGAGATGCTGGTTCCCTACATGCGCAAGGTCACAGATCACATCCATGAACTCGGATATAACGCCGACCTGCACTCCTGCGGCAAGGTCGAGAAGCTCATCCCCTGCATGATCGACGCAGGCTGGGACGCCTGGGACGGAATGGTCATCAACGACTATCACGCGATCTATGCTGAGTACGGCGACAAGCTCATCATGCAGGTGCCGGTATTCGACTGCCCACCTGAGACCGATGCCGAGGCTCAGAAGGAAAGCGCCGACAGATATGCCGATGAGTACGCCAACCTTGACAAGCCTGCATGCTTCGCCGGAAACGGAACGATGGGCGCTCCCATCTTCGATTTCCAGAAGGAGCTCTACAAAGCCTCTAGGATCAAATTCTCTGAAACATAATTCCGAGAAGCAGCGGCTGTGACAACAGTCACGGTTCTCCTAAAGCAATAAGAATGGCGTCAACCCGTTTTGGGCTGGCGCCGTTTTTTTGAGCTGTGATGGCTTTCTCTAGAGACTGGAATACACTTCT
>JAFZZV010000093.1 GCA_017828855.1 Oscillospiraceae bacterium
ATAAACTTCCTTTTTCATGTTTTATGCTCCGTGGTAAGAAGAAAAACAGGCATCAGATGCCGTCGGTCAGCAGTCTTGTGTAGCTCAGGCCGTTATCGGAGAGGTACAGACAGTTGTCTATCACGTTTATGGCTGAATGCGAGTGCATGTCGACAAGCTCCGGGTCTCCTCCTGCCAGGGGAACTCTGTAGAGGAACATGTTATCGCTCTGGTTCAGGAAATAGAGCCAGTCTCCGCTGGCGACGAAACCGTAAGGGGTGTCGCTGCAGAGTTTGGTCATGTAACGGAGATTCGATAAAGGAGCTTTGTAGATCCCGCCGCTGGTTCCGCAGAAATAGATCTCGTCGTCATAGATGATGAAGGAGGATCTTATGTCATAAGAGAGATCTGTCCCTTCCAGATATGAGCACAGGCTGCCGGTGCCATCCGTGCCGGAGATGTAATATATATCACCCTCATAGAAGTAAGGATATGAGAGCAGGAAATCCATGTAGGAATAATCATAGCGCCCGTCCAGCGTGATCACACCGACACCGTGAGACACAGTCAGCTCCTCACCATAGAAGATCACATCGGAGGAAAGGCAGTAGTTCGACGTCGTAAGTCTTTTAAGCAGGGTCACCTTTCCGGTATCCGGGTCCAGTATCTTCATTTTATAGTTGCGGTTGGTGAAGTCCCGGAACACCAGTCTGCCGTCTTTCAGAGGAATGAAATTATCTGCCCATATGTCGCTGAGCAGTACCTCGCCGGATCCTCCGGTAAGAAAAGACTCAAGAGAGCATCTGCGTATCACGGGATTTCCGCTGGAACTGATATCAGCGAAGTAAACGAAGCCGTCTTCTGACCGGACTGCAAAAGAGTAGTTTGCCGTGTTCATGCTCGTCTCCTGGCTGCAGTCAGGGATATTGACCACTCCCGGAGCGCGATCCGCAAGGATCGTATGGAAGATGAACATGAATATGAGGATAACAACAGAAGCGGCAGTGCAGATAAGACGCGGGTGCTTGAATCTCTTTCTTATGAACCTGAAGGGAAGGGCGAAGAAGCCGCAGATCAGAGACACTGCGCCGAGCCCCAGAAGGTCGATCATGGTCTCGTTTCTGAAGGAAGACTGGATCACTACCGTAAACAGCAGGATAAGCCCTGTCGGAATCAGCAAAAATGATAAAACGGAGTTTACTATTATTTGCTTTACAGAAAGCTTTTCTGCATCCGGTTGTTTCCTTGCGGATGGAGCAGGCTTCTCCTTTCCGGCAAGAGCGTTCTGTACTCTTTCCAGAAGAGATGACAGGGCTTTTTTCTCCGATATGCCGCAGGCTTCCTGAAAGCGCAGAGTGGACAGGTAGTAGTCCATCGCTTCGGTCGGTTCGGTATCGGTGATCCGGTAGGGGATTATGATCTTTCTTAGAGATACAGCCTTATCGACTTCCCGGAGGACCTGAACGGAGGCATTGGAATGCCCGCTGAAGATCAGGATCATGATCCTGCATGCGTTCAGCGCGTTCATTATGGACGCAGCCCACTCTTCTCCCGGACCGATATTGCGCGGTGCATACCAGCAGCCGATACCTTCTTTTTCCAGAAATTCGCAGACAGCATCGGCAGTTTCGGCGTCGTAATGGGAGTAGCTGATAAAGACTTCCTGTTCCATCCGGATCCCTCTATCAAGAGAAATAAAAGCAACTCTAATGAACAGATAAATATAATATACTACACCCCTCAAAAGGGAAACAACAGCATATGTATACTCAGTTATCAGGTGGGAAAAGAGCATACAAAAATAGGCTGCGGTCTGCAGCCTACCTTGTCTGGTTAACGGTCAGAACAGAATGCTCAGCAGGTTGACCACGACGGCCACGGCACCGAGTACGAAACCGGCAGTGGCGAGCGTTGTCTGGTTATCCTTGCGGGCTTTGGCTCCGAGGACGGTGGCAACGAGTCCGACGATGATGCCGATGAGCCCGGAGAGGCTCTGAAGATAGACGGCCAACGCTCCGAGAGCTACGGCTGCCACTTCGAGAGCAGTGGGTTTGCCGCCCTTTGCCCTGTAGCCGGCTCCTCCTTCTACGGAAGCTGACTCAAGCTTCTGTCCTTTAACGGCTGCCTTGACTTCTTCCACGACTTCCTTGGCTTCCGACTTGACTGTCTCGATAGCGTCAGCAGAATAGCCCTTGGTGTCGGCGGCGAAGGCTTTGGCTTCTTCCTTTACGCCTTCCACGGTGCTCTTGGCAACGTCAGCGGCCTGGTTTGCGGTCTCCTTGATCTTGTTTTCGAGGTCTGCCATTTATGTTCTCCTCCTATTGAATACCATTTGATTCACTTTATTATATATCCTTAATTTGAAAAAAGGAAATACCGTGTTGAGCAGAATTGACCTTGCCTTATGGCAGTGATATCCTCACTCTAGCAAAAAAGGAATGGAGATACACAGATGGCAAAGAAAGAGCAGGACAGAAAGCTTACTCCCGCAGAAGAGAAGAGGATGCGCCGCTTTGAGGTAGTATCTGCGGAGCTGGAAGGTCAGGGCTACAGGAAGACGCCTCTAACGATAGGGCTGGTTGCCGCCAACGTGATGATCATGCTGATCGGCATACCGTTCCTTGTTCTCAGCATGATTCTTTTCTTCCACATCAACGGGACGTCCGGTCTGTCGTTCGGGGCAGGAAAGACACTTGGTCTCGTCGCTGCGATGATCGTATTGACGGTGATCCACGAATTGATCCACGGAGCGGTATGGAGCCTGTTCTGCGAGAACGGATGGAAAGACATAGATTTCGGTTTTATCACGCAGTACCTGACACCATATTGCACCTGTGCGGCTCCGCTGCCCAGATGGAGTTATGTGGAGGGAGCGCTTGCTCCTCTGGTGATCCTCGGGATCGTCCCGTATATAGCGGGTCTGTTCTCAGGCAGCGTCTTCGTGTTCTTTCTCGGTATAATGATGATCCTCGGTGCAGGAGGTGACATAATGCTGACTATCAAGCTGCTCAGATTTAAGGCGCAGGGTGAGGAAGTGCTCATATACGATCACCCGACTGAAGCGGGAAGCGTCGTCTTCGACCGCTGAGGACACATGAGGCAGATGATGGAGAGATTTTGGGGAGAAACAAGCGCAGACTGCAAGGCTGCGGCAACCGGATACCCGGGCATCGATACGCCGTCGGATCTGTACGAGGCATTG
>JAFZZV010000094.1 GCA_017828855.1 Oscillospiraceae bacterium
GGCTGCCGACGGCAGCCCTTTTCGATGCAGTTTTCCCGGTCAGGTGACCTGCCCGGCCTCGTTGAGGTCGACGTCCTTGGTCTCCCTGAGGTGTTTTCTGACATACAGCACTGATAGCAGCATGAACGGCACGAAGAATACAAGCTGCACGAGACCGATATTCCTGCTGCCGATGAACTGGTAGAGCACTCCGATTATTATGGTGACCACCATGTTCGACAGCGCCGTGTACTGAAGCATCCCGACGACGGATGCGCGCCTCTCGGTCGGGACCGACTCAGACGGCACCACTATGTAAAGAAGGTCTGAGAAGGACCAGAGCCCGCCGTACATAAGTCCGTTGGCGAATGCCAGTACGATGGGTCCGGCTCCGAATACCGCGCACAGCACGAACACGATCTCGCCTGCCAGCGCAAGTATGCCGAACAGGATCCCAGATTTCTTCCTTCCAAGCCAGTCGGTCAGGAACCCGCTGAAGAAAGCGAACACGGCATAAACGATCGGCTCCACTGTGTAGAAGAGGTTCATCTCGTCATCCGTCATGCCGTATGCCAGCATGGTCTCCGCTGCATAACCCGTCAGCGCGACGGCGCACATGAATATCGTAAGGATCAGGATGAGAGAACGGACCTGACTGCTGCGGAACATGTACCTGACAGTCTCTTTGAGGCTGTAGTCCTCCGCCTCCTCCCTTGTCTCATCCTCTACCGGCTTCTCAGTCCCTTCCAGCTCCTCGATCTTTCTCTGCAGGAAGACCGGTGTCTCCTTAAGCAGGAATATGCTTCCGAAGCCCACGATAAGCGCCACGGCTACGGGGACCAGGAACACCAGCCTCCAGGTCGTCAGGTCCGACGGGTCATAGAAAATGCTTCTCAGAACGCCTATGAGCGATACGCTCAGAAGAGCGATGCCCTTGGTAACGCTGCAGTATGTGGCTCTCCTCTCCTTGGGAGCCACCTCCATGATGTAGATGACCTGCATGTCGTTCGGGGTGAAGAATCCGTACAGCACCGTTCCGATGATGTACCAGACGTAATTCGGGGCGATCATGCAAAGGAGCATGCCGACTCCCATACCGACGGTGTTTATCACAAGGAATATCTTCCTTCCGAACCTGTCGGAAAAAGACTTGTAAAACGGCATAAGGAACATGAACAGGTAGGTCGGGATTGATGTCACTGCCATCTTGCTGACCGCGTTCGCGTACTCGTCGGATGCCGCATCCGCTCCGGGAATGCGGAACAGATCAAATATCATGTACGGACGCATCAGGTTGATGTTGCTGGTGATCTCGTCCACGACATAAATCACGGTGAGTATCACCATGATCAGCGTCATGTTCTTAAGGAACGCCAGGCTGTCGGCTTCCTTCTTTTTCAGGACCGCAAGCGTCCTCTCCTTCTCAGGGCTAAGCGCGGAACTCTTCTCTTCGCTCATCGTTTCCTCCATAACAGTATTTTTCCACTTGCATTATAGTTGTTTCCGATGCACATTATCGCCTATTTGTCTTCTTCACAGCCTGATTTGTTATCTTTGCACTAACCCTTAAGGCATTGTGCACAATCGCCGGGCTTACCTTATCCTCATCCGTGATCTGCGGTATAATCTAGATACTGTCTTTCAGAAGGAGGGTCTTACCATGGACAAGAGAGAAAAACTGCTGAGCGGCATCAGGGACTTCCTGCTCGTGACTGCCGGCAGCCTTATCTACGCCGTAGGCCTGTCCATGTTCCTGGACGCAAACAACATCTCCGCCGGCGGGATCGCAGGCCTGGCGATGATCGTTTCCTATTTCACCGATATCGATCTCGGTCTCATGATCTTCCTCATGAACCTTCCCCTGTTCATCGCGGGATGGATAAGATTCCGCAACAAGTTCCTCTTCTACACCATATACGCGATCGCCTTCTCCTCCTACATCATAGACTTCCTCGGCAGAGAGTTCCCCCAGTACATGCCGCTCACAAGAGACCTCATGCTGGCCACAATAGCAGGCGGAGCCGTCATGTCCGTGGGCATGAGCTTGATCTATCTCGGCGGAGGCAGTGTAGGCGGCACCGATATTATAATCAAGTTCCTCAGGCAGAAGCACAGCCACATCGGAACGGGCACGCTTTCTTTCATATTGGACTTCACCACCTGCGTGCTTTCCTGCTTCGTGTTCGGGGGCTATGAACTCGGGGTCTACGCGGCCTTGGCGCTGTACGTTCAGGGCATCGTCATGGACAAGATGCTGTACGGCAGCAATGAGGCGAAGCTGATATACATAATCAGTCAGAAGACTCATGAGGTCTCGGACAGGCTCCTCAACGACCTAGGCATCGGAGTGACATGGCTGGAAGGCACCGGCGCTTATACTGAGGAAAAGAGGCAGGTGGTCTTCGCCGCTTTCAGGAAACAGAACTACCAGCGGGTCAGGCAGATAGTCAAGGAAGAGGATCCGGATGCCTTCATGATCGTCACCAGCGCGACGGAGATATTCGGCTTGGGATTCCGCGATCATTTCGCAGACGAGCTGTGATGCCTGAGATTATTGTTGATTTTGACATCTTGCTGTGCTAGAATACTTAGGCAATCGGGGTGTA
>JAFZZV010000095.1 GCA_017828855.1 Oscillospiraceae bacterium
CGCGATCATGACTCTCTGACGCATTCCGCCGGAAAGCTCGTGAGGGAACTGTTTCAGCCTTTCTTCCGGGTTCGGGATCCCGACCTTGTCGAGCATCTCAAGGCACCGCTGCTTTCTTTGCTCTCTGCTCAGCTCTTTGAAGTGAAGCTTAAGGACCTCCTCCATCTGGTTCCCTATGGAAAACACAGGGTTGAGACAGGTCATGGGATCCTGGAAGATCATTGAGATCTCTTTCCCGCGGATCTTTGTCATCTCCTTGTCGGAAAGCTTCGTGAGATCCTGCCCGTTGAACAGTATCTCGCCGTTCACTACTTTGCCGCCCTTGGCGATAAGCTGCATGATGGAGAACGAGGTGACGGATTTCCCCGAACCAGATTCCCCGACAATAGCGAGGACTTCACCTTCATCCAGATCGAACGAAACGTTGTTGACTGCCTTGACTTCTCCGTATTTGGTGAAGAAGGAGGTCGAGAGGTTCTTTACTTCCAGAAGTTTTGACATCTTGATGACCTCCTTATTTCTGTGTGGGGTCCAAAGCGTCGCGCATGGCGTCACCTAGGAAATTGAATGCAAGGATCGTGACCGAAATAAAGACTGAGGGTATCCACATCAGATGCGGGAAGGTACGGAGCGCCGTTATGCCTTCCTGGGCAAGTCCGCCCCAGGAGGGCATGGGAGCTGCGATACCGAGCCCGAGGAACTGAAGGGACGCCTCAAGGAAGATCGCACTGGGGATCGAAAGCGTCATTGAGACCACTATGGGCCCGAATGAGTTCGGGATAAGGTGTTTGGTGATCAGTTTCAGGTTTGAAACATTGGAGACTTTGGCGGCAAGGATGAACTCGCGCTCCTTCAGAGACATCACCTGTGTCCTTACCAGTCTGGCCATTCCGAGCCATCCGGTCATGCCTATGACCAGGAAGACATTGAGCAGCGACTGTGAGTGGAGCACGACCATCAGAAGTATCACATAAAGCATCGAAGGAACAGAGGAGATGATGTCCACTATCCTCATCATTATGTTGTCTGTGGTTCCTCCGATATAGCCGGAGATCGCTCCGTAAGTGACCCCGATAAAGAGGGATACGATACTAGCGAAGAAACCGCAGACGAGGGATATCCTCGCGCCGTATGCCATCCTGACGAGCAGGTCCCTTCCGAGGGCATCTGTGCCGAACGGGTGCTCGGCTGAAGGGGATTCATAAGCCCGTTGAAGATCCTGAGTGATGTAGTCTGCCTTGATGAGAATGGGACCGAGAATGGCGAACAGGACCATGAATATGACTATAAGGGCTCCGATCATCCCGAGCCGGTTTCTGGAGAACCTGTACCACGCATCCTGAAGGAACGTGGTGGAAGGCCTCAGGATCTTTTCGGTCTGCTTCTCTTCAGCTGGGACCAGGGAGAAGTCCGGAACCATCTTCTCATTGACTGCGGAAACGTTGTCGTTCGTCATGATTCCTCTCCTTCCAGTTTGATCCTCGGGTCAATTACTGCATTTGCGATGTCGGCGATCAGTACGAAAACGATGAGCAGTATCGAATAGAAGATCGTCAGTCCCATTATCATGGGATAGTCGCGGTTGAAAATGGACTTCGTGAACTGTTCGCCCAGCCCTGGTATGCAGAATATCTTCTCTACGACGAATGAACCGGTCATCGTTCCGGCAAACATCGGCCCGAGGCTGGTGACTATCGGCAGCAGCGCGTTCTTCAGCGCGTGCTTGTATGTCATCAGGAAATGCCCGCATCCCTTTGCCTTGGCGGTCCGGACATAGTCAGAATCCATGACTTCGAGCATTGATGTCTTCATCATCTTTGTGAAATAGGAGAGGGGATAGGCAGCGAGCGCCAGCACGGGCATGACCGCCTGTGCCGGAGTGCCCCACAGAGCCGGAGGAAGAAGGCCGAGCTTGTATGCCAGAGTGTACATCAGCCCTGAAGCAACTACGAAGTTCGGCAGTGAGACCAGAATAGTAGTGATCACCTTGATAACGTTGTCCTCTATCTTGTTCTGCCGGAGCGCCGACAGGATACCTGCCGGAACGCCTATCAGGAGAGCAACGATTATCGCAGTGAATCCCAGGACCGCGGACACGGGGAAGCACCTGTTGATGTAGTCGTTCACAGTCTCGTTCTTATAGTAATAGGACGGACCGAAATCGAATCTGGCGACATCCCACATGTATCTCAGATACTGCTTCCAGACAGGGTCATCCAGATGATACTTCGCGTTGAGGTTGGCGATAGTTGTCTCATTAAGAGGTTTGTCCCTGTCAAAAGGCCCTCCCGGTATCGCCCTGCACAGGAAGAATGTGATCGATGCAATGACGAATATCGTCAGGATGCCGATCAGCACTCTTTTCAAAATGTACTTGAACATAGCAGGACTCCTTATCTGTTGTATTCGGCCATGTATGCCTCTATCTCATCGATCTCCTTGGGAATGATATCGGACAGGATATCGCACCCGTCTTCGGTGATCAGAATGGTATCCTCGATCCTGAACCCCATGTTCTCATCCCTGAAATAGAGCCCCGGTTCCAGCGTGAACATCATGTCCTTCTCGAGGATAATGTCTCCGTTGTCACCGACATCATGTGTGTTCAGCCCGATGAAGTGGCCTGATCCGTGGAAATAATACTGGTCTATCTCTTCAGGTCTTGAGATCTTACCGATCTTGATAAGTTCCTCAGCCATGACTCTCTTGGATATATCCTGAAGCTCGTTTTTCTTCTGACCCGGCTTTGTGGCTGCCTCAGCTGCCTTGAGGCCGGCGAGGACCGCGTTGTACAGCTGCTTCTGTCTCTCGGTGTACTTGCCGTTCACCGGATAGGTCCTGGATACGTCGGTGCAGTACCTGTCGACCTGGGCGCCCAG
>JAFZZV010000096.1 GCA_017828855.1 Oscillospiraceae bacterium
ACCGGGCTTAACCGGTCCGACCTCATCATCCTTGCGGCCAGGCCCAGTGTCGGAAAGACGAGCTTCGCGCTTAACATCGCGGCGAACATCGCAAGAAGCCGCCCGGAGACCGGAATAGGCATCTTCTCCCTTGAGATGACTAACGAGCAGCTCGCGCAGAGGATCATCAGCTCCATCGCCGGGATCAAGAGCCAGAAGTTCAGGACCGGCGAATTCAACGATGACGAGATGGAGCGCATCACCGATGCAGCGGCGGAGATCTCAGGTACGAATATATATCTCGACGACACGTCCGGCATCTCCGTGCAGGAGATCCAGGCAAAAGCGAGAAGGATAAAGAACCTCGGACTGATCATCGTCGACTACCTGCAGCTGATGAGCGGAAACAGGCGCAACGAAAACAGGGTGAACGAGATCAGCGAGATCACCAGATCCTTCAAGATACTGGCCAAGGAACTCAACGTCCCGGTTATACTGCTCTCGCAGCTCAGCCGCGGCTCTGAGAAGGACAAGAGACGCCCGATGCTGTCAGACCTGAGAGATTCCGGATCAATCGAGCAGGACGCGGATATCGTCATCTTCCTCCACAGAGAGAACCAGCAGGACGACGAGCAGGAGACGGCGCCGGGTGCGATCCAGGAGATCCTTCTCATGGTCTCCAAGAACAGGCACGGCGAAGTCACCAATATGCGCCTCAATTTCCAGGGAGACATAACGAAGTTCACGTCCACAGACTATGATCACACTGAGCTCTAAGATCGACGAACTGATCAGAAAAAACAGTATAATACTGAAAGACAGGCATCTGCTCTGCTGCGTATCGGGCGGGGCAGATTCCATGGCTTTACTTCACTTTTTTCACAGTAACTCGGATCAATACGGGCTTGCTTCGGTCTGCGCATGCCATCTCAATCACAATGCCAGAGGCGCGGAGAGCGACTCGGACGAGGCTCTCGTGAAGGAGTTCTGCGACAGCCTGGGGATCAGGCTGATCACCGGACGGCTTGAAAACATCGATCCCGGTGCAGCATCCGAGGAGCTGTTCAGAGACCTGAGATATGAGTTCTTCCGCAGCGCTGCAGAGGAGACCGGTTCGGATCTCGTTGCAACAGGCCATACTATGAACGATAACGCCGAGACGGTGATCTTCCGCCTTGCGAGAGGCACCGGGCTCAGAGGTGCATCGGGCATACCTGCAGTCCGGGGTGAGTTCATCAGACCGCTGCTGTACTGTTCCAGAGAGGATACCGAGTCGTACTGCCGGTTGAACGGGGTCCCGTTCTGTGTAGACTCCAGCAATGAAAGCGACAGATATGCCAGAAACGTTATCAGGCATCATGTGATGCCGGTGCTGGAGCGCATAAGTTCCGGCAGCCTGGAAGCATTGGCAGGATTTGCCGGGCTGAGCGCAGAGGCTGATGCCTATTTTGAGGCTGAAGCGCAGAGACTTATCGCCGGGACGGATACCGGGGCTGGTGTCAGATGCTCTGTCATTCTTGAGTCAATGTCGCCGCTGGACAGCTATATAGTGAGACGTATCATCTCCGGACATTGCAGCGATCCGGATCGGAGAACGGTCGAGAGATGCCTGCAGGCAGTGAGGGACGGGAAGAGGACCGAGATATCGCCGGATGTGTTCCTGGACTGTTCCGGCGGGATATGCAGGATCGCCGTGAAGTACGACAGGAAGGAATTCGGCCCTGTTCCGTTCGCAGAATTCAGAGCGGACGGAAGGGACTGCTTGTTCGAACTGAAAGACCTTAGCGCGGATCTTGGAGATGAGCGTGATCTGTTTTATTATTGCGTCGATTATGATAAACTAATCGGCGTAGTGTCGGTGAGGAACCGCCGTGACGGGGACCATTTCCGATCGGCCTACAGGAGACAGAGCAAGTCTCTAAAGAAACTGTTCAACGAAAAGAAATACACTGCTGAGAAACGGGACTCCACGATACTTCTTACAGATGATACGGGAATAGTGTGGATGGAGGGAGAAGGTCCCGCAGAAGGGAAGGAGATCGGTCCCGATACCAAAAAGGTGATAATATTTCATACTTTAGATACATTTGGAGGGTAAAATGCTTGAGGACATTTCCAGGATCCTTTTCACGGAAGATGAGATAAAATTTCGCGTGGCGGAGCTCGGCAGGCAGATCTCCGAGGACTTCAAGGGCGAGGATATCGTCGTCATAGGCCTGCTCAAAGGCTGCTTCATGTTCATCGCCGACCTGATGAGGGCGATAGACACCAACGTTGCGGTCGACTTCATGGTCGTTTCCAGTTACGGCTCAGGTGTAGTATCCTCAGGAGAGATCAAGGTGCGCAAGGATTACACCATCGACATAGAGGGAAAGAACGTGCTGGTGATCGATGACATTCTCGATACCGGAAGGACGCTTGCTTTCGTAAAGGACTATCTGATCGTCAAGAGCCCGAAATGCATAAAGCTCTGCACGCTCCTGGACAAGCCGGAGAGAAAGCTGAGCAAGGTAACGGTCGATTACGTGGGATTCTCGGTGCCGGATGAGTTCGTGGTGGGATACGGACTTGACTATGATGAGAAATACAGGAACCTCCCGTTCATCGGAGTCCTGAAACCGGAGATCTATAAATAAAGCGGAGAAACAATGAAACCTAATTTAAACAAAAACAAGGGTATAGCGATCCTACTTGCGCTTGCGCTCCTCATTTCGCTTCTTTATCTGTACAAGGAAGCAAGCTCCACCGGACCGCAGTATTCTGAGATAATCCAGCTGTTCAGGGACCAGAAGATCACCGAGTTCACGCTGAATCTCGGTTCCGGTCAGCTGACCTACAAGGAGAAGGGCGACACTGCGTTCAAGACCTACAAGGTCCCGAGCGTGGATCTGTTCATTTACAACACCGAGGACTATATCAAGGAATACGATGAGACCCATTCGGTACCTCTCAAGTATGACTATGTCCAGTCCACATCCTGGCTGAACATCATCGTCAACTGGATGCCCATGCTTCTGTCCGTCGTGATGCTCGTGCTCTTCTATGTCTCCATGTCGCAGCAGGGAGGCGGAAGGATCAACAACATCAGCAAGGCAAGGGTGCAGCAGGAGAATGAGGGCAGGAAGGTCACATTCGCCGAAGTTGCCGGAGCAGACGAGGAGAAGGAGGAACTTCAGGAGATAATCGACTTCCTGAAGAACCCTGCAAAATACAACAAGCTCGGAGCCAAGATCCCCAGCGGAGTGCTGCTAATCGGCCCTCCGGGAACCGGCAAGACGCTGCTCGCCAGAGCTGTGGCCGGAGAAGCGGGATGTCCGTTCTTCTCCATTTCCGGATCTGATTTCGTCGAACTTTACGTCGGCGTCGGAGCCGCAAGGGTGCGTGACCTGTTCGACAGGGCAAAGCGCAACCGTCCCAGCATCGTCTTCATAGACGAGATCGACGCTGTGGGAAGGCAGAGGGGAACCGGCCTGGGCGGCGGACATGACGAGAGAGAGCAGACGCTCAACCAGCTTCTGGTTGAGATGGACGGATTCGGTATCAACGAGGGAGTCATCGTGATGGCGGCGACCAACCGCTCTGACATTCTCGATCCTGCTCTTCTGCGTCCCGGCCGCTTCGACCGTCAGATCTACGTCGGGTACCCGGATGTCAAGGGCAGGGAGGAGATACTCAAGGTCCACGCCAGAGGAAAGCCTCTGGGGCCTGACATCGATCTCGGCGTAATAGCAAAGAGCACGGTGGGATTCACCGGAGCAGACCTTGAGAACCTTCTCAACGAGGCAGCGCTGCTCGCCGCGAGGAAGAACAAAAAGGCCATCACACAGGAAGAGATCGAGGAGGCCAGTATCAAGGTCATCGTAGGACCTGAAAAGCGCTCCAGAGTCGTTCACGAGAAGGAACGCAAACTGACTGCATATCATGAAGCAGGGCATGCCATAGCCACTTTTTATGCGACTCCTGAGAGCCCCGTGCACCAGATCTCCATAATACCCAGGGGAACTGCGGGGGGCTTCACAATGAGCCTGCCCAAGGATGATATAAACTATCAGACCAGGAACGAGATGCTCGGAAACATAGTCACCCTTCTCGGAGGACGTGTGGCGGAGCAGAAGGTGCTTGACGATATCTCCACAGGTGCATCAAATGACCTTGAGAGAGCGACTGCTATCGCAAGGAGCATGGTAACCAAGTACGGTTTCTCGGACAAGCTCGGCCCTGTGGTATACGGATCCCAGAGCGAGGTGTTCCTCGGCAGAGACTTCACTCAGTCCAGGAACTATTCTGAACAGATCGCGACAGACATCGACGTCGAGATCCGCAATATTGTGGAAGAGTGTTACGACAAGTGCTCCGTGATCCTCGACGAGCATATGGACAAGCTCCATCTCGTGGCTCAGAGACTGATGGAGAAGGAAAAGATCGAAGAGGAAGAGTTCACCAGGATGATGAACGGAGAACCGGAAGAAACAGAGTCCGCCGTGACGGAGACAGAGCCTTCCGAGACCTCACCGGCAGATCCGGAGACCGCTCCGGAAGCCACTTCCGAAGATTGATCAAAACACAATATCTTGTGTCCCGGCAGCCTTTTCAGGCAGTCGGGACACTTCCTTTTGTGGTCATGGAATGGTATAATTGCAATGATAATGGATCAATATTGCTTTATATGGAGAAGCTATGGTTTCCAAGAAGAAAGAATACAATAACGAGAGCATCAAAGCCCTGAAAGGCGCTGACCGCGTGAGGAAGCGCCCTGCAGTCATCTTCGGCTCCGACGGCCTTGACGGATGCCAGCAGAGCATCTTCGAGATAATCAGCAACTCGATAGATGAGGCGAGAGAGGGGCACGGTGACAGGATCATAGTGACCAGATACAATGACTGCTCTGTTGAGGTCGAAGACTTCGGCAGGGGCATTCCCGTCGATTACAACGAGAATGAGAAGGAGTACAACTGGAAGCTCCTTTTCTGCGAACTGTACGCAGGCGGCAAATATGACAATGATACCGGTGCCAACTACGAATTCTCTCTCGGCCTGAACGGACTCGGGCTCTGCGCGACGCAGTACGCATCAGAGTACATGGATGTGGAGGTTTTCAGGGACGGATTCAGGTATGAGCTGCACTTCAAACGCGGCAATCCCGTAGGGAAGATGATCAAGGAGGAAGCCCAGAAGAAGACCCGTCACGGCACAAGGATACGCTGGAGACCCGA
>JAFZZV010000097.1 GCA_017828855.1 Oscillospiraceae bacterium
ACGGCAGTTCAGTGCCTGACATGCTTTACGAAGCTGAGCCCAAGGTCATAGACGTTCCCGTTCCGGATCTCAGCGTCCTGAGATGTTTCATTGAGGCTTTCTTCCCAAATGCTGCCGATACCGATAAATCCGCCAAAGTCACGGCGGGCATGCGATTGAGCGAGCTCAACGACCTCAGAAGGCTCATCAGCAAGGATGGCGTGGAAAGCATAGACGATGCGATCAGCATCTACCGGTTCGGTTATAAGGATGACCCGTGGAAGCATCTCAGACAGCTTCTGCGGAAAACAGACATTGAAGCGGCACTATCCAAGCGGGTCCGCGGGCAGGAGGATGCCGTCAGAAACATGGCGAACTCGCTCACGACTGCATTGGAAGGGATGTCCGGTCTTGTCCACTCTTCCGTGAATACTATGCCTAAGGGTTGCATCATGCTCGTCGGTCCATCAGGTACGGGAAAGACTGAGTTGAGTAAGGCAGTTACAGAACTTTGCATGGGAGACGAATCCAAGATGATCCGTATCGACTGCTCCGAGTACGAGGAGAAACAGTCCATGTACAGGCTTTTCGGGTCTCCCCCGGGCTACGTTGGCTACAGCGAGGGCGGGCAGCTTACCGAGGCAGTGAAAAGTCAGAAGTCTTATGTCATCCTCTTTGACGAGTTCGAAAAAGCTCACACGGCCATACAGGAAGCCCTTCTGCAGATACTTGAGGACGGAAGGTTGACAGACGGACGCGGAGAAACAGTCTTCTTCTCCCAGTGCCTTATAATATTCACCTCCAACGCGGGAATGACCAGAGACGTGACAGACCCATCGACCGGGAGAGTCATCGGTAGCGAATATGCCGTGGATCCGGATGACACAGAAGAACACATACGGGACATGATCATATCAAACCTCAAACTCAGGTTCAGACCCGAATTCATCAACAGGATCGGAGAAGAGAACATAATCATCTATAGGTTCATGGATGAGGTGGCCACCAGAAGCATAGTTGACATGAAACTCGAGACATTTATTGAGAACAATAGGTCCGTCAACGGTTACCAGCTCATAGCTGACAGCTCAGTAAACGAAATGTTTTACGATCTCGCCGCCTCAAAAGAGCAACGGAAATACGGTGGTAGAGGCATAAACAATCTGATCAGATATTATTTGGGGAACCCACTGTCGGTATTCACCAAGAAGTCTGATGCCCAGGACGGCGATACTATCTATGCCACATGCGAACACGGAGAGCTGTCTTTCTCACTATCTTAACGACATATCAGCAATAAGGAGGAAAAAGATGGGTAACACCGCTACACTTGATCTCAGGAATACCATGCGCCTTAGCGGGGAGGTCCGGGATGACCGACTCATACTGACGGAAGACATAGTGTTCAGCGGCAGAAACTCACAGTACAGGATCCTTGCGGATCGTCCTGTAGCCACCGGTGGCGAAGCCGTCATCTACGAAGCGTCGGATCTCTGTACTTCTGGGACCGTCATAGCCAAGATATATGACAACTGGTATCCGGACAATCTCATTAGCCGGATTGCGAGAGACACGGTCACCGATTTCATGTCCTCACACCGAGATTTCATGAAATATCATCTGATGCCCCTGCTTGATTACGGACAAGTCAGCATTTGCAGCGCTACTGCTGGTCAAAACTTCACATATTACGTGGACATCATCCCCGTCTGTGAAGGCGGAAGAGTCTCTGGCGCAGATTATAAAACTCTCCACGACGGGATCATCCCAGACATCTGCAAAGCCCTGCGCACCCTTCACTGCGCAGGGCTGGTACACAGAGACGTGAAGCCGGAAAACATCTACCTTTATGAGGGAGAATACGTACTATCGGACCTCGGGCTCATCAGCAGGATACCGTCCAAGTCGAAGTTTTCTAAAACGACGCTCCACAGGGGCACAGTCGGATATACAGCTCCGGAGATAGGAAACGGATATTTCTCACCGGCTTCAGACTATTATTCTCTCGGCTGCACTGTCGCTACGCTCTACAACGGCAGACATGTCTATCAGGAGCATATAGATTCAAAAGACATTGGTAGTATCAGCAGGCTTGTAAGAATGTACGGTATGCCTCTCTCCTGCCCTCCAGGTCAAGAGAGTCTGCAGACACTGGTCAACGCTCTCCTGCTCTCGGATGACAACTCCCGCGCCGGAGGTGCCGATGTCGAGCTGTGGCTTCGCGATCCATTAACGTTCGGAAAACGATTCCTAAATCTTATAACGCAGCAGACAGGACAGTTCACATATAGAATCGGCAACGACGAGGTCCACACCTTCAGCGAGATGGCTGATACCTTTGCGTCTCAGTGGCAGCTCGCGAAAGACATTCTTCTTGCCGGCAGTGATGACAGCAACCCGCTCATATCTTTCTTAAATATCTATGATCAACAAAAGGCACTTGAACTTATAAAGTTGAGAAAGGAGGCGTCAGGAGGAGCTGATACCGATCTGTGTGTCGCCAAGGCGTTGCATATCATATATGAGAATAGTCCAGTCTACTGGCTTGGCAGAAAATACGATTCCCTGAGTGATGTCGCATCAGGATTCTCCATAGGACTTCCGGCACACAGCAGGCTCGTCGGTCTCCTGAGATCCGGTTTCCTGCAGTGGAAACTCAGAAGGACGGAGAAAGCCGGTTCCGGTACGATTTCTGCTGTAGCTAAGGCGGAGGAGCTTGCCCGCGATTATCCTGAGATCTCATACCATTACTTCAGGATGCATTTCGGCAAAGACACGGTCAAGAAAGGTTACCGATGGATGTCTCCTGACGAAGTATTCCGTTCGATAAGCGTAAAGAAAGGTGCTGAATACAGGAAAGCAGTTGCATCGTTTCCCGGCGAGAACATCATACAGGCATATCTCTGCTATTGCAGGTATACCGATGCTGTAATCAAATACAGAAAGGCAATCAGCAAGGACGCTACGTCTTCCTACGAGCTCTTCCATATTCTTTTCAGAGCAATATGCCATGATTGGAAAGCAGTGAGCAATGCTTATCTATGCAACTGCAATGATGCTTACCTTCTGTGGTTTAAAAACAATCTGCACTTGTTCACGTACCTCTCCAGGTCGGCAACATCCCTCAAGAAACAGATTCAGGACCTGAGCTTTTCCGAAATTGACAGTATTGAGCAGCTGCACAGGAACCTCATATCACTCAGAAGTCTTCACAGTTCTTTTATGGGAATGCTTCAGAACAACATAATCCTCTCCTATACGGGATTCAGCAATACCTCAGACTGTGAGATAACTTCCTCAGACCTTGACGCATATTTCATCTGCAGCTATGAGGGAAATACTGTTCAACCAGGCTTCCTCCGTTCCATAAGCATTGATCCTATCGCGGATCCTGCTCTCTCGTCAGAACAGTATTCAGAATGTAACAGACTGATAGACAATCGCATCTCCCTTTTCAAAGATGCTCTCGCGGATCTTGAGATGCTCAAGATCCGCAACAGGCTCAGCCCTGTCCGCAGCGTCGCGTTCATGCTGCTCAGCATTCTGGCTGTCACACTGTGCATTATCCTGCTCCTGCACCCGAAGTGGTTCCTATCCCTGCCAGTCCGAGGTATCCCCGTAGTCGTTTTTCTTATAGCCGCGGACATGACAACGGTCATCGGAGAATGCGCAGTGGAACTCATAAACCTCAAAAAGATACGCAATGCATCGGAACAGCTTTCAGCGGTCATCAAGCGGCTCAACAGGTTCAGGAACAGGACCTCAGACGCTCTTGGCGCCGTGAGAGAGCATATACGGGAAAAGAATCACCAAACCTCCCCTATAAAAAGGAAGTTGCCATCTCGTTCATCCGTACCAAATGTCGAACTGACGGAAGCGATGTGGCTCGATACACTGCACCGCGTAACTTTTCTTCTGTCCTCTGCTGCCAATGCTGTGATCATCTGCCTGGTTCTTTTCC
>JAFZZV010000098.1 GCA_017828855.1 Oscillospiraceae bacterium
AGAACCACTCATCGGGCATGTCCCTGAGCCTGATCCCCTCCGACTGCTGCTGGCTGATCTTGAGCTGTTTCCAGAACGCGCTTACCGCATCCGGATCTCTTCCCAGATTCAGGGCGTTGTATCCGTCGTTTGGGACGGTGCCTCCGCCGAATGGTATCCCGTTGGTCAGGGCAAGGTATATCCCCGTCATGGCGAGCACAGCAAAGAAATACCAGTCTTTCCCCGCATTTCCGAGCAGCATACACAACAATACAGATACCGCGGCAGAGATAAGGTTCATCAGCACTCCGCCGAGATTGTAGAGGACGTATGGGATCTTTCCGTCCACAGGATCCGGCGGGCCCATCAGGCACTGTCCCGCCGTTCCGCTGAGCGTGAGTTTCCTGACAGCGATCCTTCCGTTCACTTTCTTGAAGATCAGGCTCAGTATCCTGAAGGAAGAGAAGGTATATCCGGTGAGGAGCCCGAACACGAGATGTCCCCCTTCATGGATGATTATCTGAAGGAAGAACGCCAGGATCAGCACCGCCATCACCCTTGCCGTACCGGACAGGAGACCTGTATCGCCTCCTCCTGCATATGAGAGCATTGTCGCGGCCGCACCCGTCACCACGGCCAGCAGCATGTTGAACACGCGGTACAGCGTTCCGCCCAGCTTTGACGATCTCTTTTTCAACCTTTTCTCTCCCAGTGCGTCACTGTCCGCTTCCGTAATCCCGGAAGGCTATGTTGATGTCGACGTAGCCGTCTATCCCCTTCACCCTGCCTTCGCTGGTGTACTGCCATATGCCGAATTCATATGGAAATCTCGGTCTGTAGAAATACTGCGCGAGCCATTTCTCGTACCCGCCAAGTCTCTCCGGATCCATGTCTCCGAGGAGCATCCTCATGTTTCCGTAGATCATCGGTGTATAACCGGCAGCCGCTATCCTGTCACAGAACGCGATCGCAATGTCGGTCCTCAGGCTCTGCGGCATATTCTTCGTTCTGGAGGAATCGCTGTTCTCCAGTTCCATGTCAAAGACTATCGGCCAGGAGACGTCATACCCGCTGATGATGTCCAGGACGAACTCCG
Source organism: Oscillospiraceae bacterium (assembly GCA_017828855.1). Lineage (GTDB taxonomy): Bacteria > Bacillota > Clostridia > Oscillospirales > Ruminococcaceae > RUG11783. The sequence goes on from JAFZZV010000098.1 coordinate 1,076, forward strand.
CTTCCTCCACAGCCTCCGCCGTGCTGGCAGCCTGGGAGTAGAAGTAGACTCCCACGGGTATCCCGTTCTCGTTGGCTCCTTCAAGGTTGTCCCTGATCGTGTCGTCTTCGTAGAGGTTTCCGGACTCGTATCCCCTGTAGCCTGCACGGAGGAAAGCGAACCTGACGCCGTCTCCCTTGACCGCGGCCCAGTCTATCTCTCCCTGCCAGGTGGAGACATCGATCCCCTTTATTCCTACCCTGCCTTTGCTGTCGGAGTAGCCCTTGAGATCAGTCTCCTTGTCGGTAATGATCCTGTCCAGCTCAAGATCGTTTCTCTTGAGAGTCGCCGAGAGCGGTGCGTAGATGTACTTGTCACCGTCGTAATAGACGGCTTTGTCATCGAAGATCATCGCCATCAGTTCCGTAAGTGACACCGCGTCCCTCGCCTTCTGCTTTATCGTTTCCCTGCTGTAGTAGATCTCTCCGTTATCAAGTTCCTTTCCCTCGGATTCGGCCATCAGAGCCTCTATATCCACGGGTGTGTTCAGCTCGTCTTCGAGCTGATCGATCCGGGTGCTGAGTTCTCTGTTCCGCGCGTCCAGCTTGAAAAGCCCCGCGCATAAGATCACCGTCAGCAGGGAAAGAAGACAGACCAGGATGATCAGTATCAGTCTGCCGCGTCTCCGCTCCATTATTACTCTCCGTATATCTATGATGATTAATTACTACAAGTCGATCCGGAAGATCAGAATCCGTGACCGCCTCCGCCGCCGGACGAGCCCCCTCCTCCTCCGCCTCCGCCGGAAAAGCCGCCTCCGCCGCTGTAAGATCCTCCTCCGGAGCTCTCATAGTGCCGGCTGCGCTTTGTCTCGACAAGCGTGCTCGAAGTGAGGGATCCCACATTGAACCTTCTCCTCACCATGCTGTTGTATGCCGTCATCTCGTCCTCTTTCTGCATCCTGGTCCTGCGGTTCGCAGCAATGAATACTGCTGTGAGAGAGAACGCGAGAGAGAGCAGCGCGTTGGATATATGCTTCATCGGCTGAGGTATCTGGTTGCCGTCCAGGATCGCAGCTATCTGGTCAAAGGTCCTGACAGCGCACTCACGGTACTCGCCGTGTCTGGCATACATATATACGTTGTCGGTTATCGTCTCCGCTTTGGCTTTCGTCACTGTGTCGTATATCCGTCCGTCGGAGAATATGTATATATAGCGGTTGTACATATCGATGACGAATATGGTGCCGCTCTTCGTACCGAAGTTCTCACGGTACCTCTTCCTGGCGAGATCCTCCGTAGAGCCGTTCGCCGAATCGGTCGTATAGAAAGCCGCTCCGCCGTAGCGCGTGACCGGAACCATGTGCTCATATAGGATCTTCTCGTCCTCTTCGGAAAGCAGATCCGCTTCATCCCTTATCACGATCAGGTCCTCGGGAGACATCACGGAAGAGTCGAACCTGCTCTTCGGGATGATGATGTCCAGCAGGATCGGCAGGATGAGAACTGCGGCTGCGGCGATCAGTACGTATTTCCAGGTCCTTCTGCTGACGCCGGCGAGCCTGTCTATGAAGGTCTTCCTGTCTTTCTTCTTTTTCTTCGCCATCAGACGTCACCTCCTCTCTTTTCGGTGAAGAGAGGCAGCGCTCTCATCGTCAGCCTGTTCTGGGCGCGCACGATATCCAGCGCTGTCCAGACAGTCATCAGTATGGAAAAGATCCCGGCAGCGTAGCACAGCATGTCGCTGTTCCTGTCGACGGCTGCTGCAGCCGCGCACGCCAGCACTGCCAGTACCGGCTTGATCATCGTGAGTATCTTGTAGTAGAACGGCGCCTTCTTCCTGCGTATCCTGATGTCCTCGGAGGCCTCTATCGCACATTTTACGATTATGTAGAGGATGATCGCGACCGGGATGAATCCGAGCAGGAACGAGGCATACCCCTTGAAACAGGCGGCAAGGATCAGACTCAGGAGGAATGCCACCGCTCCCGTGAGCAGGACTCCGGCGATAGACACCGCCTTTCTGCCCTTTCCCCTGGTGATCACTTTGTCGGTGTCTTTCCCGGTATAACCGGGATCGTCCAGATGTTTGTCCTGCCTGTAGGTGTCATTGAGCAGCCTGTCTGCCGTGAAGAACACGACCGCCGAGATGACCGACGATATCGTCATGAACCTCACCGGAGTTATGGTAAAGAACAGGTTGAGGATCAGCGATACCAGACCCGCAAGTATCACGCTCGCGGCAAGATACTTCCTGAAATCGATCGGGATATCCACGGCAAGCTCGCCCGTCTCACCGTTCACTGCCGCGTAGCTCACCCTGTCGCCGTTGCGGAACGACAGGAACCATGCGGGAAACAGCGCTGTCTTGACGCTCTCGCTGACTTCTATGTCCTCCAGGACATCGGAAGGCATTACCGAGAGCTTGTCGACCTTGACGGCGCTTTTTGACTTTATGTCGTTTTTTGCTATCGCTTCGAATTTGGTGCTGTACAGGCTCTCCGGGACATCCTTCCCGTCCGCGTAGTAGCCCGAAAGATACGGAAGCTGGAAGTCCACCATGTCCTTTGCCCTGTACGGAGTCAGTGCACGGCTCATGGGATCCGGGAAGGAAGCGGAGGCGTCCGCAGGGATGAGGTCATAATCGATCTCGGCCGGCGCTTCGACCAGATATGTCCTGGTAACGTCGTACTTCCTGCCTTCCCTTGTCTCCACCCGCGTGTTGGTGGCTTTGCCGCTGTATGTCCCCTTGCCGGAATAGCGGAAAAGATGGAACGGCATGTATATGCCCCTGAATCTCGCGATGTTGTCATCGTCACTCATCCAGTCCGGTGCGAGAAGCGTTTTGCCGATCCTCTCCTTGTACTTGCTGACCGCAGCATTTCTTTTGATCTTGAACGGGATGATGAGATCAGGTCTCTTCTCCTCTGCGATATGGCTGTCCAGAACCAGCGACGAACCGCAGAAGCTGCAGAAGGTCGCCACTGTGCTGTCGGTGCTGATTATCCTCGCTCCGCACTGACTGCACACGAGCTCGTTGGCCTGATACAGTCCCTTGCTCTCGAGATAATCGTTGTAATCGTCCGTGCTGATAGCGCTGCCGCAGTACTCGCACCTTACGTCCTGACCTTCAGGGTCGAATACGACTTCGCCTCCGCAATGCGGACATCTCATAACAGTCATTTTCACGATTTCTCCTAATTATTTATAACTACAGCTGTTTGCTGGCTCTGCTCTCAAATACCGGAAGCACGCTGCGTATAATGCCGTTGAACCTGTCGGGATCCCACGCGCTCCTTCCGATGAACAGCCCGTCTATCCCGTCCCGTGCGATGATCTCCGGGGCATTGGACGCATTGACGCTGCCTCCGTACAGGACCGGGATCTCCGCTCCGTCCCCGTCGAACATCTGCCTGAGAACGCCCTTTATGGCTCCGTGCATGTCCTCCGCGTAGGAAGCGCTGGCCGGCACCCCTGAGGTACCGATCGCCCATACGGGCTCATAGCCAATCCACAGCCTTTCCCGGGCTTCTTCCGGTCCGAGAACCCCGGCCGCCTTCTCAAGCTGTTCCCTGACAGCCTGAATGCTCCGTCCCGCATCCTTCTGTTCGGCTGTCTCGCCGACACACAGAAGAACGGTGAAGCCGTGATCCGCTGCAAGCCTCACCTTTGCGGCTTCCATTCCATCGGTCTCCCCAAAGACATGTCTCCTCTCGGAATGGCCTATCAGCACGAACCTGACACCGATCTCCTCCAGCATCAAAGGGGACACCTCCCCTGTGAACTGACCGCGGTCTTCCCACGCCATGTTCTGGGCTCCGATCCTTATCCTGTCACCGACTGCCCTGACGGAACGCTCAAGCGAGGTGAATGACGGTATAAAGAAAAACTCAAGTCGGTCTCTTATATCATCTATAAGATCATCCATCTTCCGGATGTATGTCTCGGCTTCGGTCCCCGTCTGGAACATCTTGGTGTTAGTACCGATGTAGAGCTTTCCGGTCATCTGTTCTTAAGTTCCTCTACCTTCTCGGCGATCGAAGGCTGCGCCTCCTCCATCATCTCCTGCCACCCGTCCTCATACTCGAACGCCAGGTCGTCCGGATCCTCCTCCGCGATGCGCCTGCAGTAACCTTCGAGCATCGGAAAATCCTTCTCGTAACAGTGGAAACTGTTGGCTCTGTGGGAGTAGGTCCCCATCTCCACACCGAGTCTGTCTGCGATCCTCTTCTGCAGCATTATGAGCGCGAAGGCGTTCATGAAGGTCGCCTTGCAAGCGTCATTGGAGCGGAACATGACCACACAGTCAAGTCTGTCATTTCTGATGAAGAACTGCAGGTGCTGCAGGCATGCGGGATCGTCGCTTCCCATATCCGTGCCGTTGTCCCTTACCAGGATCACTGCTCTCCTGCTGGAGGGATTGCGCTTTAGCTCGTCCACGACGAATGAGACCTGGTCGAGCGGGCTCACCATCCTGTTGTGGTATGTATAGGTCCAGTTGCCTCTCTCTATCTCGAAATCCAGTATTCCGTCCAGCATCTCCTGCCTGTACTGCTCAAGCTCCGTGGGCCCTCCGATGAACAGCTTGCTGATCATTGGCTCCCCGAGAGGCTCTTCTACCTGGAAGGTCATGGACAGTTCCTTCTGTGTAGTGTTCCAGTCCGCGCAGTCAGAGTGCTCCCCGTTGTTCCTGAGCTCCATAAGAGCGTTGTGATACGCCTCCGGTAGCGTTCTTCCGAAAACCAGTGATTCCCTCATAAGCAAGTCCTCCGCCGTCTTATTCTATACCGATTATATTATATCGGGCTTCAGCCCTGTGAACCACACCAATCGCGCGGTGTGCCGCACCATGAAAAACTTTTTTCTCCCGGGGTATTGACAACACCGGCATCGCTTGTATAATTATGCATGTAACTTGAATTTATATTCAATTTTATTCAATATCAATGCATATTTGTGCCGAGTCTCTCATAAATATTCAAAACGGAGCCGGCATCGCAGGGAAGGAAAATCAAAATGAAGAAAAAGATCAGCAAGTTCCTGTCGCTCATCCTTACAGCGGCGCTTATGTTCACACTCGTTTCGTGCGGGAAGATCAAGGACGGTCCCACACCGGAACCGGATCCCGAACCCGATCCGGAACCGACTGATGAATGGGTCTGGGAAGGGCCGAAATACAGTGAACTGGCTTCCACTGTATTCAAGGCTGAGAACGTGACGATCCCTGATGATCCCACCGGTGTCCTGGAAAAGGTCCTCAGCAGCGGGAAGCTCATCATCGGAACATCTCCCGACTATCCCGCAGCAGAGTTCGTAGACGAGCTCACAGGCGAGATCAAGGGAAATGAGATGCTGCTGGCTCAGTATATCGCCAACAGTCTCGGCGTCGAGCTGGTTATCGAAGCCATGGACTTCAGCGGAGTACTCATCGCGGTGGATACTGGTAAAGTCGACCTCGGAGTCTCCGGTTTCGGCTGGAAGGCCGACCGTGCTGAGCTGTATGAGCTCTCAGACGGCTATTCCGCCACATCCTCGAACGACTCCCACCACACCATAGTGGTAAGGGCTTCCGACCTGGACAAGTACAACTCTCTCGCTGATTTCAGCGGCAAGACGATCGATGCGCAGGCCAGCTCGCTGCAGCAGATGTATGTGGAAGACCAGATCCCGGATGCCGATCTGCAGCTCATCACTTCTCTCGATCAGGGTATCCTCGACCTGCTGGCCAACAAGGTCGATGCGATCGCTCTCGACTCCACCACTGCAAGAAACTACGCGGAGAACTCCAACGGTCAGATCGTATCCCTCTATGTTGAGAAACAGATCGAATTCGATCTGTCGCTGTACAGTGACTTCTCAGGCAACGTCATGGCCGCAAAAAAAGGTGAGACACAGTTTATTGGCGTCATCAACCAGATCCTTGCCGAACTGCTCGCGACCGATAATTACTGGGAAGACAAGGGTCTCTACGCGACATTCTACTATGCGGCATGTGACGAAGCAGGCATACTGCCTGACGAAGACGAATAATCATCAGAACGGAGACATAAATGGGACCCGGAATAATTGATGTATTCAAGCAGTATTATCCCATATTCCTTAAAGGTGCCGTCGGTACTCTGAAATTCGCGGCGATCGCAGTCGGACTCGGTTCGATACTCGGTACGCTCATAGGTTTCATACACCTGTCCAAGAACAAGGTCCTGAGCGGCGCGGCAGGTCTCTATTCGACAGTGATCAGAGGCACTCCCCTTCTGGTACAGATGTACATCGCGTACTATTTCATACCCATGGCCATCCCGGCGCTGAGCTTTCTAAGTAAGGAGCAGTGCGTAATGATGTCATTGATCCTCAACTCCAGCGCGTACGTATCCGAGATCATCCGCGGAGGCATTGCCTCCGTGGACATCGGTCAGACGGAAGCTGCCAGGAGCCTGGGCATGAGTGCCGGACACACGATGACGAGGATCGTCCTGCCTCAGGCACTTAAAGCTATACTCCCGTCTCTCGGAAACGAGTACGTCTCAATGGTCAAGGAGACTTCCCTTGCAGGCTCGTTCGCCATGTATGAGCTGACGTTCACCAAGACCCTTCTTGCAAACAAATATCTCATATGGCAGCCCCTGTTCATCATCGCAGCGATATATCTCGTGATGACCGTCGTACTGTCCGGTCTTATAAGAATATTCGAAAGGAGGCTCTCCGCCGGTGACAAACACTGATTCTGAAGTGCTTATCAAGGTCGTGGACCTGCACAAATCCTTCGGTGAGCTGGATGTTCTCAAGGGCGTCAACACCGAGATCCACAAAGGAGAGGTCGTATCCCTCATGGGACCCTCCGGCGGCGGAAAATCCACTTTTCTGCGCTGCCTGAACCTTCTTGAGAAACCGGAGAAAGGATCCGTGTTCTTTGAGGGTGAGGATATCACCAAGATAAAGAAACAGAAAGACCTGGACAAGATCCGCCAGAAGATCGGTATGGTCTTCCAGCAGTTCAACGTTTTCCCTCACCTTACAGCCCTGGAGAACATAACGATCACGATGACTCTAGAGAAGAAGATACCCAAGGCAGAGGCTGACAAGATCGCAATGGATCTTCTCGAAAAGGTCGGGATACCCGACAAGGCCGAAGAGTACCCGGGGAAACTGTCCGGCGGACAGAAACAGCGTCTCGCTATAGTCCGTGCAATGGCGATGGAACCCGATGTCATGCTGTTCGATGAGCCGACAAGCGCACTGGACCCGGAGATGGTCAAGGAAGTGCTCATGGTCATCAAGCAACTGGCAGATAGCGGGATGACCTGCGTGATAGTTACCCATGAGATGGGCTTCATCAAGGAGGTGTCCGACAGGATCCTGTTCATAGATGAAGGGATAATACTGGAGCAGGGCACCCCGGAAGAGATATTCAACAATCCGAAAAGCGACCGCGTAAAAGATTTCCTTGGAAAGGTTCTGTATTGATGAAGACCACGTTTTCTTACGATCATTACTATCTGCAGGACGAGATCGAGTCCAACATAAAGGCTCTTTCAGAGAAGTATCCCGGGATATTCGAATACGAGTATCTGCTTGAGACCGCCGACGGACATCATGTGATCGCGGTGACTCTCACTAACAAATCCACGGGTGCCGCATCCGATAAGCCTGCGTTCTACATAGACGGCAACACCCATGCCGGCGAGGTCACCGGCATGATGGCTGCGATGCACACCATGGACGTCATGGCGACCAACTACGGTTCAGACGAGAGAGTCACTTTCCTGCTGGACAACATGGCGGTATACATCATCCCCTGTGTCTCGCCCGATGGATCCCAGACCTACCTCACCACCCCATACACCCTCAGATCGGTAAATCGCCCGTACTACGAGCACGGGACAGGCCTCGAGGGCGAGGACATCGACGGCGACGGCGTCATCCGCATGATGAGGGTACCGGATAAGTACGGTGCCTGGAAGAAGGATACGGAGAAGAAGGACATGATGGTTAGGCGCGAGCCTGACGATGTGTCCGGCGAGTTCTTCAGCATCTACACAGAAGGTGTGATGGAGGAGTATGACGGCATAAACGTATCCGTCAATAAGGAGAAATGGGGCAGGGACTTCAACCGCAACTATCCGTTCGGATGGTTCCCGGAATACCGCCAGCCCGGCGCGGGCGAGTATCCCCTCTCCAATCCCGAGAATAAAGCGATCGTTCAGTTCATACTTGCCCACCCGAACATAGGCTCGGTCGCCACGAACCACACCAGCGGCGGCATCCTGCTGACCGTTCCCGGGACGTACCCGGAGAAAAAAGCTCCCCGCGCAGACATGAAGATCATGAACGCGATCGGAGAGATGGGCACCAAGGCGACCGGATATAAGCACATCAACATCTTTGACAGCTTTACCGTGGATCAGGACAACTACTCATCCGGCGCGTTCGACGATTACTGCTACGAAACACAGGGCATCTATGCGATCACTCTGGAGCTGTGGAACCTGGATGAGCGCTGCGGAGTCAAGCATTTCTGGGAAGCCGACCCTAAAGTCGACACCACCGCGGAAGACTTCGAGAAGCGCATGACCTGGATCAGTGAGAACGCTGAGGAAAGCGACTTCGTCTCCTGGAAGGAGTTCGACCATCCCCAGTTCGGCAAGGTGGAGATAGGCGGTTTCAACTATAAGTTCACCGTCCAGAATCCCCCGAAAAAGTTCCTCACCGAGGAATGCGAAAAGATCACAGCATTTATGCTGCGCTGGGCTGCGGCCATGCCGAGACTCGTCATCGACAGCTTCACTGTCACAGAGCTCGGAGACGGCATCTACAAGGCTGAAGCGGTGGTCTCCAATGCCGGGTTCCTGCCCACCTACCTCTCCGAGAATGCCAGGAAACTGGGAACCGCCAAGCCGGTACAGGTCTCGGTCGACGTGGAGGAATTCATCTCCTGCAAGCAGACTCAGGATATCGGAGATCTGTCTTCCTACGCGCTGTGCAATACTGCCGAGCACTTTTACGGCAACATCTCCACGCTGACATGCAGTCCCGTGTCAAAGAAGGTTACCTGGATCTTCAAGGGAAAGAAGCCCGAGATCACTGTCACCGCCTGGAACCAGAAGGCAGGAAAGGTCAGCAAGACCGTTAAGATCTGATAGAGCAGTTTGCAGTCTGATATTTCTTTTAGGTCATACGTAATGTAACAACAGAGCGCTGCCGGATTCGGGCAGCGCTCTGCTATAATCTCGAGGGAAAGGAGCACTCCATGAGCAGTGTCGTTTTTCTTCCCTGTTCCGATATTGAGAAGACTATAGAGTTTTATCGCGATACGATCGGCCTCCCGGTATTTCAGAAACAGGGTGACAGCCTGTATATCTTCGATACCGGATACGGGTACTGGGGATTTTGTCAGTACGGGGACAAGCGAAGACCTCTGAGCGGTCCTCAGGGCGTCTGCCTGTCCCTCAATCTCGATTCTAACGAGGCTGTCCTGGAAAAATACGAGGAACTTAAGGATCGCTGCAAAGTGTACAGGGAGCCGGCTGAACATCCTGTCTATCCTGTATTCTCGTTTTTTGTCCTGGATCCCGACGGCTACCTCGTGGAATTCCAGAAGATAGCGGATATCTGACATCGAAAAAGCTCGTCACAAAGACGGGCTTTCTTCTTTATCAGGGCATGATGCTGATCAGGCTTACCGGCTGTTTCCGGGCACAGGATAACTGTCAGGGCTTATCCGCCGATAAACTGTGCTGCGTCCGAAAGCAGTATCACGGGAACTGTTTCGGAAGACAGATACTGCTGATACTCTTCCTCCTTGAGTGGCAGGATACTGTAGACCTCCGCGCCGAACACGGCGACCACGAACCCGTATCCGTCGCACCCCCTGAGCAGCATCGCAGGGCAGCTGCCTGCATCGGCACTCTTTTTTGCAGCGCACATCCTGCCTTCTTCCATCCCGAAGAAAGGCCTGTAGATCCTGAAGCTGCTGCCGAAGTAATCCTCGAAGCTGAAAGCTCTTCCGTCATAAGTGCATCCGCTGCCGGAGATACTGAGCCTGCCGGACGAATAGTCCGATGCGATCTTCGTCGTTATGGTCTTCAGGAAGCGGAAGCACACATAATACTCATCGTACGCTTCGGTCCGCGGGTCTGTATAGTCATACTCATAGAAATCCGGGAACCATCTCAGCGCCATCTTATAGTTCTTATACCCGATGCCTATCTTTCTGGTCGCTGTTGCAGAGATAAGGGTGAAAAGCTGATCCAGGTATTCGAGATACCTGTCAGGATCCTCCGTGATAAGGGGGATGAGCGAAGCATATCGCACTGCCGGATCGTCCCCCTGCGTATCAAGGACCGGGGCTGCAAGTCCGTATTTCTTCTGGCACAGTCTTGTCACTCTTATCCTGTTTTCGGACAGGTCGGTGTAGTCAAGGATATCCGTGGCCATCGGTCCCGTGAAGTCGAGCCTTCCCTCCCCGGAAGTGATCTCACTGACCTCCCTGAGCAGAGCGAGCTCGGGGCTGTAGTCCATGGAAATACTTGCAATATCAGTCTTGAACAGTCTGTCTATAAGGCTGACAGGGATCCTGATCCGGGCGATCTCGAAGGCATCCGGCGTTACGGTTATGCTGTCGCCTTCCGTTCGGATATCCATCAGGACCCTTGCAACGATCCTTATCCCGCGCCAGGCTCCTTCCACACATACCGCTGACTTGCCGGTCTGCAGCTGCAGATCGAAGCCCTTCAGTTCGAGATCGCTCACAGGAACTTCATCCAGAAAGGATCCGGGATCGATGTCCTCGCTCTCAAGGTAATTGCCTATAAAGTAACCAATATCATCCTCGCTGTAGGACTGGGTCATCCGTCCGTCCTCCGTGAACGACAGATGCCTGAATGAGGCGTCAGGCTGAGATCCCATATAGTCCTGTATGCTCCGTGAGACGACAGGGTCTCGCTTCATGCTGATGAGGATATATGCGGAGAGGCTTACGGCAGCTATCAGAACGATAAGGATAATGACCCCGATCGCGCCGAAGAGCTTCCTGAAGAAGCCTCTCTCTTTCTTTTCTCTTTCACGCTTCATTTTTTCTGAACCCTCCGCGGGAGATCACGTCCTCAAGTATATCGCAGACCGCATCCACGGTGACGACACATCTTCCGGAGGGTTGGAATACTTTCGGGCGGATGTCCCTGCAAAGAGTGCTCCCCATCTTCTCCTCAAATTCAGACACAAGGAGAGAGACAGCGTTCCTGAGCGTCCCGCTCTCGTGCGCCTTGCCATCGATGCACAGCACCGAGAGCACGCTTACCGCAGCAAGGAGCGCCCCACACGCATTGCCTGTCTGTACGCCTCCTCCGAACCCTCCCACCAGTTTGGATGCAGGATCCCCGATGCCGAGGCTGTAGTACTCGTTGGCAGCCAGCAGCACCGATTCCGCGCAGTTGTAATTGTCAAAGTAGAACTTCTC
>JAFZZV010000099.1 GCA_017828855.1 Oscillospiraceae bacterium
GGTGTACCTGCTGAAGGCTCAGAATGTATCGTAAGAAGAAAACGATACCGTACTGCGGGAGCATGCTCCTGCAGGCGGGGTGCAGTCGATCACCCCACGATGTACCGCCAGTCTGTCGGTGATGAACTGATAGGAACAAATCCTGATAACAGGGAAAAAGTGGGAGGCTTAACCTAAAGCCGTGAACCACCGGGCAGGTACAAGCTCGTGACTTTCAGTCATGAGTATTTGACTGTATTAAGCCTTTCTCCCTTTACGGGATAGGAATGATTAACGCTTGAACTGCAGAACAAAAAAAGGCGGCAGATACAATCTGCCGCCTGATCATTTTAGGAATCGAGCACTCCCTACGACGTGATTAAACGACAGGTTCCAAGGGATCGGATCCGGATCCGTCTCAGCCTTACGGCACCCCTGTGCTGCTGTATTCTTTTGTCCGCGGTTCAGTTTACTCTTGCGTAGGCGATCCTGTCAAGAGAAGAGTAATCTTTTTTTACCGCAACACCGCTGAATCCGTTCTGCTCGAACAGAGAGACGATGCTGTCAGCCTGTTCGTTGCCGATCTCGAACGCCATGATCCCGCCGGCAGAGAGCTTGTCCCTGTAAGCGGGAATGATATGCCGGTAGAAACTGAGGCCGTCATCGCCGCCGAGAAAAGCCATCCTGGGTTCCTCTTTCAGTTCCGCGTAGTTGTTCGCATAATCCCTTTCTGTGATATAAGGGGGATTGCAGACGATAAGATCCTGAGATCCGTCCGGCATCTCGGATTGGTAGAGGAACACGTCTGCGTTCACGATCGCGATATCGCCGCAGAGCTCGTCCGAGTTCTCTCTCAGCAGTCCTGCTGCATCCTGCGACAGTTCAACGGCGGTGACTAAAGCGGACGGGAATGCCCTTTTCAGAGATATGGCCAGCACTCCGGATCCGCTGCACAGGTCGGTGATCACAGGATGATCTCTGCCGTACATCAGATCGATGCATGTCTCAGCGAGGATCTCGGTCTCGGGACGCGGGATCAGCGCACGCCTGTCGACTCTGACTTCAAAATCCAGGAACGGCCATCTTCCGGAGATATACTGCAGCGGCTCTCCGGAAGCCCGCCTTTCCGCAAGCTCCTTTATCTTTTCGAATTCCGCGTCGCTGACCATATGCGCGTAATCGTAGCGCTTGTGGCCGGTCGCTGTCTCGTATATCACGTTTATGTCGTTCTCAGTAGGAACGATGCCCTGATCGAGGATCTTTTTGATCTCGCGGCATGCTTCGAAAGAATTCACAGCTCCGCCTCCGAGAGGTCTTCTGGGATGACCGCCTTGAGGGCGGCTATCGCTACCTCGATCATTTCGTCGTCCGGCTCGAACACCGTCAGGCGCTGAACCCAGAGTCCGGGAGCGGACATGATCCTGGAAAGGATATTGTCGTGCCTGCCGGCGTACTTTATGCACTCGTAGGAGAGTCCCATGATCACGGGAAGGCAGAGCAGCTTGTAAAGAACTCGCATCAGTGTGGATGTCCAGGGGACGAATGAGAAGACGATGATGCTGATGAGGACTGTGATGAAAAGAAAACTGGTACCGCATCTGGGGTGGAACCTTCCCATCTTCCTGACGTTCTCCACAGTGAGCTCCTCACCGGCTTCAAAGCAGAATATGCTTTTGTGTTCGGCTCCGTGATACATGAACACTCTCTTTATGTCTTTCATCCTGGATACCAGAAAGAGATATGACAGGAAGATGATGACCTTGAGTATGCCCTCGATGAGAGTTTTTATGTTCTCTATCGGGAGTACTTTTGCCAGGAGTCCTGTGATGACTGTGGGCAGAAGCACGAACAGCGCGACCGAAAGGAAGCCCGCAAGCACAGCCGCAAACACTCCGATCGCCTGATTGGTCTTCTCGCCGAAGTGTTCTTTGAGCCATCTGTCGAATTTGTCGTCTTCCTCTCCATCGGGAAATGCGACGTCCGTGGACCTCATTATATATGAGTAGCCGGACTTGAGAGAGAGGTACATGGCCGCAACGCCTCTGAGTATAGGAATGTTCTTAAGCGGATTCTTTTCCGTGTCCGATATCTCGGTCTGTATGTCTCCTGATGGACTGCGCATGGCGAGGCAGGTCAGACGGGGTCCTTTCATGGCGATCCCTTCTATCACAGCCTGTCCGCCTATCGATGTCTTGAAACCCATTATTCTGTCTCCGATGATTGCTGTACGCTTCCGTGAAGCGGGAGCGTCAGGAATACTGTTGTCCCATGCCCCAGTTCACTTTCTATCCTCAGCGAACCTCCATGGGACCTCATTATCTCGTCTACCAGAGAGAGGCCGATGCCAGTCCCGTAGACCGAATTGCTGGCTCTGTAATATCTCTCGGTCACCCTGGGTATCTCTTCCTTCGGTATGCCGGGACCGCGGTCCCGGACGGAGATTACTGCGCTATCGCCTTCGACCGTCAGCCTGACCGAGATCGTTTTTTTGCGGGAGGAATATTTGAGGGCGTTATCAAATACGTTGGTGAATACCTGACGCAGCCGGTTCTTGTCTGCATCTACGATGACCGGATCGTCCGGCTCGGAGTATTTGACTGTGATCCCGAGCTTCTGAGCGCGCTGTTCGAGAGTCAGTACTGCGTCTGAGAGCTCAGCTCCGAGGTCAAGCATGACCGGCTCGTGGGTGAGCTCTCTGTGTGATTCAAGTCTCGAAAAGTCCAGAAGGTCTTCAACAAGGCCGGAGAGCCGTTCGGTCTCGCTCGAGATTATGTTAAGTCCGCGCTGGTAAAGCTCGTCATCAGAGGATACCGTGCTTATGGTGTCGCTCCATCCCTTGATGGACGTGAGAGGAGTCCTCAACTCATGTGAGATGGAGGATACAAAATCGTTCTTCAGGTTGTTGGTCCGCTGAAGCTCAGAAGCCATGTCGTTTACTATGTCGCACAGTTCGCCGAGTTCTCCTGAGTAGATGTTGTCTATTCTGGCATCGAACTGACCGGCGGCAACCTGCTTTGCAGTTTCGCCGATGGCATTGATGGGACGCCTAAGAGATGCAACGTAAAGGCTTCCGGTAAGGCTGACAAGCACCAGTATGATGAATCCTACCAGGACAGAAAGGCCGACGTTTCGGAGGAGTCTGCCATCAATGAGCCTCAGAGAACTGACAAGCCTGACCGCAGCGGCATCACCGTAACCGCTGCCCAGAAGCTGTGTGACCGAGATGATGTGCTCTCCGGTGGGAGAGCGTCCGATATGCGAGCCGTATCCGTTCTTTGAGGTCATTGCCGCGGTGAAGTCTGTGTTTGCTTCGTCGTCCGGGTACGAGAACCCGCTTGAGGTCAGCAGCACAGAACCGTCGCGCCGGAGTATCATAAGTTCGAACTTGTCTTTTTCCGAGAAGTTCTCGACCAGATCAACCATGTTGCGGTACCGCTCGGAATAAGTCAGGCCGGAAGTCGGAATGGAGTTGACGGTGGATGATATCCTGTACTTTATAGACTGCTCTGCTGAATAGTAGTATGTTCGTCTGAACACGAAAAACACCGCGATGCATGCGATCACCACGGTGACTATGGTGGGAATGAGCGTGACGTAGATCCAGCGCTCAGTTACCCCTCCCGGTATCAGTTTTTTGCCCGAGAACTTCATTAAACTGCGCACCACCTGTATCCGAATCCCCAGATGGTCTGGAGATATACAGGATTGCTGGGGTCATCCTCGACTTTTATCCTGAGGCGCCTGATGTTCACATCTACGATCTTGACGTCACCGTAATAGGATTCTCCCCAGACAGCATTGAGTATGGAGTCGCGGTCAAGAGCCGTTCCCGCATTGTCAAAGAAGAACTCTATGATCTGGTACTCGACCTGTGTGAGATCCAGAGGTTTACCGTTCTTGGTGACGCGGCGCGCTTTCTTATCCAGAGTGAAGACACCCTGGGTGAGAACTGAATCCGCATCTCTGCTTCCGGATGAGCGCCTGGCTACGGCTTCGACTCTGGCAAGCAGCTCGTTGATGCTGAACGGCTTCGTGACGTAGTCGTCCGCTCCTATCGAGAGGCCGCGTATCTTGTCCGCTTCCTGGACTTTGGCGGTCAGCATGATGATGCCGATATTCTTGTTCTTTTCTCTGATCGTCCTGCAAAGCTCCAGACCGTCCATGCCGGGGAGCATGATGTCGAGCAGAGCTATGTCAAAGCTGTCCGGAGCTTCGTTGTATACCTCGAGAGCTCTCTCGGCGGAAGGAACTCGGACTGCTTCATATCCTGCGCGGTCCAGGTTAATGGCGATGACGTCGCGGATGGAATACTCGTCCTCGACTACCAGTACTTTTTTCATCAAGTTTCTCCCAATCTAAGAATAGCGAAGTTGTTTCTGATATATTCTGATTCCTCATCGGAACAGTTGAATCTGCAGTAGAACCTGCTGGAGGCGGTGTTGCCCACAAGAGTGAAACCTTCGGAAGTATACGACGTTGCGTCGTCGCTTACGTTCAGGACAAGGAGGGTAAGGAGATCTTTGTTGTCGCTGTCATACACAGTCATGGCGTATGCACCGTCGGTCTTCTCTCTGAGGGTACAGCTGCTCATCCATTCGCTTGGAAGGCAGAGACAGATCCCGAGACTGGTAGAGACGTATGATACCTCAGCGAGGATCACGTTTCCGGCATTAACAGTGTACCAGTACATGAAAGAGTCAGGCGATGAGATGTCGACGGAAGGAGGAACGGAGGATGGAACGCATGTCCTCTTTCCCAGCCTGCGGCTTGTCAGATAATCGGAATCAGGCCGCTGTGTGAGGGAGAGAATGTCAAAGCCCTCTCCGAACGCGGCGTCTTCCAGCGATCCGCTGCCGTATGAGAGTATCTCGGTCTGAAGGCCGGAGGTCGTGATCTCATCTACGAATATCGCGTGAGTGCCGTCCTCGAGGATTCCGTCGGTCATGTTCTTGATCCCGGACACAGATCTCGACAATCTCCTTACGGCGATGGTCCTGAGCGACTCGTCGTCCAGCTTGACTGCCTTTATGGCGTACCCCTCATCCTGACTGAGCCTCGTTGTGTAGCAGAACTCCTGCTCGCCGTCGGAATCGAAGTCGAAGAGGATAAGGTCGGTGCAGTTCTCCTCCATTCCCAGTTCGAGGTTCTCGGATTCGTACAGATAAGCCGCAAAGCTGTTGAACGGAAGGCTGGGAGATGACCACTCGATCAGGAGCACTGTGTGTGAACGGCTGTCCCTAATAAGGGAAAAACTGGCTATCCCGTCACCGGGACCTTCCAGTTCGGATGAGATATAGTAATTGCCCTTGCCGTCCGGCTCAAGGACAGCGACCCTGGCGTTTATACCGGAATCGGTGTCGCGGAAGAA
>JAFZZV010000100.1 GCA_017828855.1 Oscillospiraceae bacterium
AACATAATTTACCTCGTCTGATCAATTACAAAGATCTGCTATGCGCTTGATCTCCGGCTGCAGCTTACGCCCCGGACAGCAGCCTTGTATGTTTCACTGCTGACGCCGGATGCGGAACAGCCGGGGATAAGCTTCCGCAAGGCGCTCCCTGAGCAGCGCCTTGTCGGACAGAAGGAGGCGGATCTCACTGCCTATCGCCTCGGTGTTGTCCGGCGCTCCGCCGCCTATCTTGACCAGTCTGATGAGGACGTGCGAAATGAAGAAGTCGACGGCGAACAGCGCGAGAAGGCTGACTGCAATGACAATCACTGCAGTATCTGACATGGCTCCGAGAACACCGCGGAGGAAAGGGTCGATGAAGTGGATGATCGCAACTCCGCCAAGACCGAACAGGATAAGGTTCCCTATCCAGATCCTGCCGTTGAGGTTGAGAGGCCTCTGACTGTAGTCCCACCAGCGGGCGTGATAGCGCTTCTCTCCGATATAGCTGACCAGATACTCCACGATACCGCAGACCAGGAATGACACCGCGAACGTCGCCGCGTGTGATGATCCGCGGGGAAACAGACCGCTGACGGCAAAACCTACAAGGGAAGCCGCGCAGCCGTAGATCGGCAGGACCGGTCCGGTATAGAAACCGCGGTTGATGAACCTGTGAAGGTGGATGTACTTGAGCGTGACCTCTGTGCACCAGCCGAGGACGGAGTAAAAGAAGAAGCGTATCGCAAAAACAAAGAATCGTGTCATGAGGTATCCTCCCTGAGATCAGGTCCTGTCCTGTTCCTTCCTGAGCCGCCAGAGCGTGCTCCTGCCTATGCCGAGCCTCTTGGCGGCTTCTGTTTGATTCCCGCCGGTCTGTGTGAGGACGAGCTCGACGATGTCGCGCTCTATCTCGGACAGGGGGCGGTTGAGGTCGATGATGCTGCTGCCGGTCGCACCGTTCTCTGCCTGTACCATGCCCGCCTCCGAGCTCAGGACAGAAGAGACGTGTTCGGTGGTGATAGTGCCGTCTCCCGCGGCGACGACCAGCTTCTCCATCACTCTCTTGAGCTGCTCTATGTTCTGGGGCCACGCGAAGTTCACGAGATCGTTGAGAGCCTGGGGCTGTATCATGCCCATGGCGTAGGTATATCTCTTGCTGAGATGGTCCAGCATCAGGCGCACCGAATTGCGGATGGCCATGTCCTGGCCGCGCAGGGGCTTCATGAAAAGCACCTGGCAGTGAAGGCGGTTGATCGTCCTGAGGATCATGTTGTTCTTCTCGGGAGTCAGGGCTCTCTGCTCTGAGCATGAGATGACGATCCGGTTGAACTCGGCGCAGCGGCTGTCGCCGATGACCGTGAGGAGCTGCATGGTCTGGTCATATGAAAGCGCATCGATGTTCTGTATGAATATCGTGTTGCCGACGTCGTAGAGAGGGGAGTCCTCCCGCCTTATCAGACTGTTCCAGTTCCTGGGGTCGGTGCCAAGGCAGTTTATGACCACGAACTGGTGCCTGTGGGTCCGGCTTCGCAGGAATATGGTCTTGGCCATGTGGTCCTTGCCGATGCCTATCTCTCCGGAGATGAGCACCGGCTCCGGCTTGCTCATGATGTCCGCCATCTCTCTCTCGTACATCGATTCCGAGTGTGTTATCCCGAAGACGGATCCCTCTACGTCGTCCAGTATCTCCTCCGGTTCATAGTGGGTAATGATCCCGCTATCGGAGGATGAGTAGTTCCTGGTTATATAGAAGACGAATCTCGGCTCTCCGAAAGATCTGTCGGTAAGCCCGTTTATCCTGTACACCGATCCGCCGCGTCTCCTCACCAGCTTGCAGCTTCCGGTCTCCTCAAGCTCGGGGATCCGCTCCGCCAGCACCGGTATCAGCTGAGAGAGGTGCTCCGGGTAGGGAGTCTGAGGCTGTCCGTCACCTCCGAGCACCACAGCCTGGCAGTCGTCGTTCTGGGATATGACTCTTATCAGGAAGTCGTATTCCGATCTGATGTCAGCGTCTGTTTTCATGTTTTTCTCCAAAAGTGTTTCATTATGAAACGTATGGCTATTCTGATTATAGATTATGCCATAAGAACGGTCAAACGGTTTTTATCAGTGTTTCATTATGAAACGCTATTATGTCTTTTAGACAATGGAAGCATATGTGTCGATCTATTATCATTGATGCAGAAAACGGAGAGAAGTAACGGAAATGGACAACAGACTGCTGATAATTGCTGACGACGTCACCGGTGCTATGGACACCGGAGTCTGCTTCTCGGCTCTCGGGATCCCCACCAGGATATACCTTCCGCAGGGAAGCATGGCCCGGGACAGGGAAGAGAGCGTTTCGGTCTGCGTGCTGGATACAAGGCATGTCTCACCGGAAAAGGCATACGAGGCGGTGTACGGCTTCGTGAGCAGGGCAAAGGAACTGGGGTTCAATTACTTCTATAAAAAGACTGATTCAGCACTGCGCGGCAATCCCGGAGCCGAGCTCTCGGCCATGAGGGATGCGCTGGGAACGGAAAAGATCCATTTTCTTCCTTCCTATCCTCTGATGAACAGGATCACCAGAAACGGGATCCATTACATAAACGGCGTACCGGTATCCGAGAGCGTGTTCTCGAGGGACCCTTTCAATCCGGTGACCGAGTCAGATGTCAGAGAGATACTCAGAAGCCAGGGAGACGATACGGGGATAGAGGTGTACGATGCCTCATCCGATGACGACCTCAGGAATACCGCTTCCGGGCTGATAGAGCAAGGTGAGACGGCATTCGCCGGGTGCGCGGGACTCGCGGGAGTCCTCCCGGAGATCCTGGATCTGCCCAGGACACAGATAAGCGCGGAACCTCAGTGCGGCAGCATGCTGGTCATGTGCGGGAGCATCAATCCCATATCCCTGATACAGTGCAACGCCGCCGAGAAGAGGGGATATCCGAGATATCACCTTGACATGCAGATCGGGGCGGGACCGCAGATAGGACAGATAGCCTTCGGGGTGATCGAGGAGCAGATGGCGATACTGGACACCGGCTCTTCCGACGTCACCGGAGAGGGAATAGACGAGAAGATGAGAACGGTCGCCTCGGAGATGGCGAAGAGAGCATCCGGGGTGATGAGGAGCATAGACGACATGATGATCTTCATCATAGGAGGCGACACCATGCTGGAGTTCCTCAGGCAGAACGGCGTCACGGAGCTTATCCCGCATCCCACGCAGTTCCCGGGGACCGTGCTCGGAAGCATGGAGATAGACGGCAGAGAGAGGTACTTCCTCTCAAAATCCGGGGGATTCGGGGAGCCGGATCTCATCAGCGAAGTATTCGAGCGGTACGTTACCGCACAAAAATAGAGTGAGAAGATTCTGCCGGGGTGGTGGGATCACACAAATTGGAGGATTTCTAATATGACAGCTTCTATGATCATTACACTGGTCATCGTCATCGCGATGGTAGTGGCGATCATCAGCGACAAGCTTCCCTTCGGAGCTCCCGCGCTGATCGCAGCCGCTCTCCTCGTCGTGACAGGTCAGGTGGACGTCGCCACAGCTTTCAGCGGCTTCACCGACAAAAACGTCGTCATGATCGCCGGCTTCATGGTCTGCATGGCAGCCCTTCAGAAGACCGAGTTCATGGGCAAACTCAGACAGTTCCTTGGCAATATGGCCTCAAAGGGCGGCTACCGCAACTATGTCCTGCTGCTCATCGCCATCATGGTCGTCGGCAACTTCCTCAGCGGCACAGCGTTCTACCTGCTGGTCCTGACGGTCGTGGCTGCCATCCCCTACAACAAGGCTCTGCCCACCAGCAAGATCGTCCTGCCCGCAGGCATGGCCACCGGTTTCGGCGCCTGGCTGCCCACCGGTCTTGCGTTCTACGTAGGACTCGTAGCGTCCCTCATCTCCTCCGCAGGCGGCGGTGATGTATCGGTCCCCACCGGCAAGGTGTCGATCATCAACATCGTGAGCTCCGTAGTGTTCCTGCTCTGGTCCATGGTGGCCTACAAGTTCCTGCCGGACAATGACATCTCCGACCTCGAGGAAGGCGAGAAGGTCAACCTCGATGAGAAGGTCGAGTCCAAGCTCACAAAGACACAGCAGAACATCGTATACGCGGGCTACATCGTCCTGCTCCTCTCCATGACCTTCCTCAGCAAGATCCCCGGAGAGATCGGATACGGCATCCCCGCAGTGGTCGCCAGCATATTCCTGATCGCAGGGTGCGTCAGCTTCCAGGAGCTCCTCGGCAACTGGTTCAGCCCCCTCATGATCATGATGGCCGCCGTCATCGGTGTCGCGGAAGCGATGTCCGCCAGCGGACTGACCGGACTGATCGGCGAGAAGATCGCGGGCGTTCTCGGAGCCAATCCCAGCCCCTTCGTGCTGACACTTGTGTTCTGCCTGCTCACTTCCATCTCCGCAACGTTCACAGGCGCTTCCTTCGGCTCGCTGTTCATCTTCGCGCCGGTCGGCATCGCGCTCTGCCTGCAGTACGGATACAGTCCCATCGCCCTCACGCTGGCCTGCGTCAAGGCGGCATGGATCAACTACTTCATGCCCATCGACGGACTTCCGGCTCTTGCAATGGGAATGGGAAAATACAAGATCACAGAATTCTGGAAATACCAGATACCGCTTTGGATCATGCACATCCTGGTGGTCGCCGGTCTTGCCACGATACTGTTCCCGGTATAACTCAACTGAACGGTGCCGTGCAGCGCATAACTGCACGGCACCATTTTCAAACAAGAGCCATCACCCCGAAGATCTCTTAAACACGGACTCACACAGGAGAATAACGACATGAACAGCAAGATGGATCCCCGCGTACAGTTTTCCGCACTGGCCGGACAGCTCGTCCTCGATCAGGTGCCCGGAGTCAACAAAGCGAACTGGGAACCCGAGAACGACACGGCAGGCGGAGCGGGCAAGGACAGGACGATGTACCTCTACGCCCCCAAGAGCGGGCTGCCCGACCCCAAGCAGACCCAGGTCCTGCTGGTGCTCAGGGACAGGAACTGCGAATGCTCCGCGCAGTCGCTGATGAAGGACCTCGGCCTCGACACACTTGCCGAGGAGGAGCATTTCATACTCTGCTTCCCGAATCCGACGGATGAGGGATGGAACTACGACAATGACCCCGCAAGGGAGAACGATATAGACTATCTCAACCGCTGCTTCGCGGCGATGAATCCCGGAAAAGTAAAGGTGAGCGGATTCAACGGGATGGTCTTCTACATCGCGGCGGGAAAAGCCGCTTCCGCCATGATGATGACCATGGCTGCGCTCAGACCTCTCAACGTCTCCGCAATGATGATCGGGGAGTTCCCTGAGGGATACAGCATCCCCGCAGACGCGCTGGGAGTGGAGACCGCGGCATACGTCTGCAATAACCCCGCCGCCGCGGAATACCTCAGGAAGGCCAACGGAGTCAGCCGCTCCGAGCAGCAGGCAGGGGCTCTCATCGAGTACGGGACGAACCCCAGCGTCACGCTCATCAGCAATGAGTTCAACGTGGACGCAGTCACGGTGTACCACGCCTGGGACAGGCTCTTCTCCAAAGCCCGCAGATGGCAGAACGACACTTACGGCAACTACCATCCCCGCACCGATTTCGAGGACCGCGGCTTCCAGGCCCACTACAAAGACCGCAGCCTGGGGGACAACGACGGATACCCGCACACCTGGTACGAGTACGTCCCGCCGCAGCTCAGGGGCACGGAAGAGAAGGTGCCGCTGCTGCTCTACTTCCACGGCGTCAACTGCGTCGCGCTCTACGGAGCTGAGCAGTGCAACTGGCATGACATCGCCGACAGAGAGAACTTCATAGTGGTGTACCCGGATCCCTCTGTGCTCAAGGCATGGAACCTGTGGGACGATCCGGCGACGCCCAGTGACTTCGAGTACATAATGGCTCTCATTGAGCACATGAAGACGGTGCACCCGATAGACGAGAGAAGGATCTACATCAGCGGATTCTCCATGGGATCCATGATGACACAGGCTCTGGCAGGCGCCTTCCCGTACGTGTTCGCGGCCGGTGCTCCCTGCAACGCATACGACTTCGGATACTTCAACACCCCTGCGCAGGTCATGAACATCGTGGCCGGAGCGGATCTGTCGAAGTATGAGGACAGATCCAGACAGAGGGAGATGTCAGATCACAACAAGGATATATACGATTACCGCATGCCGCTGTTCCACAGCGCAGGCCTCGCCGACGCCACCATAGCAAACTGGCCGGTGGATGATAGCACCGCAGACGTGCGCATGGATACTGTCAGGCGCTGGATGGAGTACAACAACACCCATCCGAAGCAGCTGTTCGACCCGCAGAGCATCACCGGTCTCGCCTCGGACGAGGCGCGCTACCTGGATGAGGCGGAGCGCTACTACCTGCAGGCATGGCGCAGCGATGACGAGGGAAGCCCCGTCTACTACGAGAAGCTGTTCATCAAGCGCATGCCCCACGCAGTCAACCCGGTGGAGCTGGAGTACGCCTGGGACTTCATAAAGAGGTTCAGCAGGAACGAAGACGGCTCCCTCACCATAAGCGATTAAGGAGGAAAAACAAATGCTGGACCGCATGAACGAACTCACCCAGCACGCCCCGCACGCGGGAAAGCTGTTCCTGCAGACCGTCTCCGGAGACATCACCGGCAGAAGAGAGGCGGAGAACGACGTCAGCGCCGCAAAGGGATCCGAGCGCAGCATGTACGGATACGTTCCGGTATCCGGCTGCCCGCACCCCAAGCAGTGCCAGGTGGTCATGGTGCTCAGAAACGACGCCTCCGAGGAGTCGGCATATAATGTCATGAAACAGTACGGCCTGGACGACCTGGCCGAGGACCGCAACTTCCTGCTGCTGTTCCCGAACCCCACGGAAGAGGGGTGGAACGTTACCGACGATCCCGCACGGGAGAGCGACATAGACTTCCTGATCAGATGCTTCGGCATCCTTAAGGGAAGCGAGCTGGGAGTCAGCGGCTTCAACGGGATGATCTTCTATATCGCGGCGTCGCCGCAGGGCAGCGAACTGCTGATGACCATGGCTGCCAGAAGACCGCTCAACGTCCCCGCGATGATGATAGGAGGGTTCACGCCGGGTTACGAGATCCCCGCAGACGCCCTCGGAATAGAGACCGCCGCATGGGTCAGCTGCAACGACCAGGCTGCCAACTACTTCAAGTGGAGCAACGGCATACAGACGGATCCGGTACCGGTCACCGAACATACAGTCAAATACTACGGAAAGAACCCCAACGTCAGGCTGCTGGTCTCCTCGGACCACCTGGACGCCGGGCTCGTAAAGCTCGCCTGGGATGAGCTTTTCTCCGAGACGAGAAGATGGCAGAACGACACATACGGCTGCTATCAGGAGAGGACGAACTTCACCGAGAAGGGATTCGTCGGACATGTCAAGGACTCCAGCCTCGGAGTCAACGGCGGATTCCCGCACACATGGTATGAGTACATCCCGCCTCAGCTGAGGGGAACTGACGAGAAGGTCCCGCTGCTGTTCTACTTCCACGGCGGCGGATGCGTGCCGCTCTACGGCGCGGAGCAGTCCGACTGGCACAGGATCGCGGACAGGGAGAACTTCATAGTCGTCTATCCCGAGGCTTCCGCGAAGAACACCTGGAACGTTTGGAACGACAAGGAGCTGCCCTACAGCGACAAGGATTTCTTCCTGGCGCTGATCGACCACATGGATGAAGTTCATCCCATAGACAGGACCAGGATCTACGTGTCCGGATTCTCCATGGGCGGGATGATGAGCAACGCGATGGCCTGCTCGCTTCCCAACGTGATCGCCGCGGCGGCGCCCTGCAACGCATATCAGGAGGGCTACTTCGCCAGCTACGGCGCACTGGTCGGAAACATGGGAAAGGGCGGCGGAGCCTACGATCCCGGCGAGACCGTGCTGGGATACAAAGGCGAGCCTTCCGACACCAGGAAGACGGCTGACGCGCGCAAGGAACTGTACGATTACAGGATGCCGGTCATCCAGACTTCCGGTCTCATAGACGGAAGATGGCCGATACCCGGCGACAGGGATTCCAGAGTGCTGTGCTTCAACTACTGGAAAAAGTACAACAACATCCCCGTGACTCCGGTCACCGGATCGCCATATGAATCCGGACTGACAGCCGACGTGAACGAGTATCTCGGAGACGATGAGAGGTTCCTGCACCACGCTTGGAAGAGCGATGACGAGGGACATCCCTATCTCTACGAGCTGTTCCTCGCAAAGAGGATGCCGCACGCCCTGGACATCAGGACCACAGGATACCTGTGGAAGTTCCTCCGGAAGTTCCGCAGGGCGGAGGACGGCAGACTGATCATCGGGGAGGAATGATAAATGAAGACTTACGGACTCTCCCTTCCCGGAAGTGTGTATTCCGGTGAGGATTCCATATCGAAGGTAGCGGATATACTCCGCGCGAACGGAACGAGGCACCCGGTGCTGTTCACCACGGACGGAATAAGGAAGACAGGCCTGCTGGATCTGGTCCTTGAGGCGATACCCGCGGAATGCGGTGAGCCTGCCGTGCTGGACGATCTGGCGGTGGAACCGACCTACAGTGAGGTCCAGAGCGTGGTGGACAGATGCAACGCCCTTGAGGCCGACATGCTCATCGCGGTGGGCGGCGGCAGCGTCATCGACGCCACCAAGCTGGTGAGCCTGCTCATAAACAGCAGCGTCACCGTAAAGGACCTGCTGGATGACCCGCTTGCGGCGCACAAGACCGTAAAGGTCATCTGCGTGCCCACCACTGCCGGCACCGGTGCGGAAGCCACGCCCAACGCAATAGTGGCGGTGCCCGAGAAGGAGCTCAAGGTCGGCATCGTCAATCCGGAGATGGTCTCCGACTACGTCATACTGGACAGCAGGACCACGAAGAACCTGCCGAGATCCATTGCCGC
Organism: Oscillospiraceae bacterium; assembly: GCA_017828855.1. GTDB lineage: Bacteria > Bacillota > Clostridia > Oscillospirales > Ruminococcaceae > RUG11783. The sequence goes on from JAFZZV010000100.1 coordinate 8,909, forward strand.
ATCGACCGGAGTGGATGCTCTCTGTCACGCGGTGGAATGCTTCACCTCCAACAAGGCGAACCCGATAAGCGACTGCTTCGCGCTGAGGGCCCTTGAGATGATCATGAAGAACATCATCCCGGCCTGCGACGACAGGGACGCGCTGGAAGCCAAGGAGCAGATGCTGATAGCAAGTTTCTTCGCGGGGATAGCGATCACCGCCAGCGGCACCACTGCGGTCCACGCGCTCAGCTACCCGCTGGGAGGGAAGTACCACATCGCCCACGGCGTGGCTAACGCCATGCTGCTGACCCCGGTGATGAGGTTCAACCAGCCTGTTATAGGTCAGAAACTGGCGCAGGCATACGACCGCTGCTTCGAGCCGAACGGAATGCTCTCCGATGAGCAGAAGGCCGACAGGATGATCGCCAGGATGGAGGAGATAGTCTCCCACCTGAACATCCCCACCAGCCTTAAGGAGTTCAACGTGCCGGAAGAGGACCTGGAGACCCTGGTTGCATCCGGTATGGACGTCAGGAGGCTTCTGGACAACAACATGCGCGAGGTCACGGCGGATGACGCGAGAGCGATCTACCTGCAGGTGATGTGAGGAGGAATGGCATGATAACGGCAAATGAGATAAAGGGCATCACCGTTCCGGTGCTGACCCCCATGAACGCGGACGAGAGCGTCAATTACGATGAGCTCCGCAACCAGATAGAGCGCCAGATAGAGGGCGGCATACACGGCATATTCTGCTTCGGGACCAACGGTGAGGGATACATCCTCTCCGAGGACGAGAAGGTCGAGATCATGCGCGTCACCGTTGACGCGGTGGCAGGCAGGGTCCCGGTATACGCGGGCACCGGCTGCATCTCCACCGCAGACACGATAAGACTCTCAAAAAAGGCTCAGGAGATCGGCGTGGACGTGCTGTCCATCATCACTCCCAGCTTTGCGGCGGCTTCCCAGAAGGAGCTTTATGACCACTACAGCGCCGTGGCGGCAGAAGTCGACACGCCTATAGTGCTCTACAACATCCCGGCAAGGACCGGAAACAGGATCCTGCCCGAAACAGTCGGGAAGCTCGCGAGAGACGTGGACCTGATAGTCGGAGCCAAGGACTCGAGCGGCGACTGGGACAACCTGCTCGGATACATCACCGAGACCAGGGAGTGCGGCAAGGGATTCAGCGTGCTGTCCGGAAACGACTCGCTGATCCTCAGGTGCCTGCAGAACGGCGGCGCCGGAGCTATCGCCGGATGCGCCAACGTGTATCCCGCGAACATGTCGAGGATCTACGACGCTTTCGTCGCCGGAGACCTCGAGGCGGCTCAGGAAGCCCAGGACGCTATCGCGTCCTTCCGCGCAGTGTTCAAATACGGAAACCCCAACACCATAGTCAAGAAGGCGGTCGCGCTCCTCGGGTACCCCGTGGGAGAGTGCCGCAGGCCCTTCTGCTGGCTCCCGGAAGAGGGAATGGAAGAGCTGAGGAAAGTGCTTGCAGACAATAAAGAGAAAGGAATGCACTGAGATGGAGAACAAGAGACCGATAGTCGGCATAACCATGGGCGATCCGTTCGGAAACGGACCGGAGATCACCCTTACAGCCCTGTCCGACAGGGAATTCTATGACAGGTGCAGGCCGATAGTCATAGGGGATATCGCGTCCATGGAGTACGCTCTCAAGGTCGCGAAGAAGCGCGGTACCTCGGACGTAGCCCTCAGGGAAGTGCATTCCGTGGACGAGGCGAAGTTCGAGTACGGGACCATAGACGTCTACAGCCTCGGCATAGTCAAGAAGGAGGACATCCCGGACACGTCCGATCTGGACGATCCGCAGCCCTTCCATCTCTGGGCCACCGAGCTCGGAGGCGAGGCTGCCTTCCAGTACGTAAAGAAGGTCATAGAGCTCGCGATGGCAAAGGAGATAGACGCCACCGTCACCAACGCCCTCAACAAGGAGGGCATCCACATGGCGGGACACAACTTCGACGGCCACACCGAGATCTACGCCCACTACACCAACACCGAGAAGTACAGCATGATGCTTGCCCACGAGGACTTCCGCGTCGTGCACGTGTCCACCCACTGCTCGCTGAGAGAGGCGTGCGACCGTGTCAAGAAGGACCGCGTCCTGGACGTCATCCGCATCGCCGACAGCGCCTGCAAGTCCCTCGGCATAGAAAAACCGAGGATCGCCGTGGCGGGACTCAACCCGCACTGCGGCGAGAACGGTCTGTTCGGCACCGAGGAGATAGAGGAGATACAGCCGGCTATCGACATCGCGCTCTCGGAGGGGATCAATATCCCCGACGGAAAGCCGCAGCCCCCGGACAGCGTGTTCTCAAAGGCTATAGGCGGCATGTACGACATCGTCGTGTGCATGTACCACGACCAGGGACATATCCCCACAAAGGTGATCGGGTTCCGCTACAACCGCGAGCTGAAGAAATGGGACGCGGTGGCGGGCATCAACGTCACGCTGGGACTTCCGATAATCAGGGCTTCTGTCGACCACGGCACCGGGATGGACATCGCCGGAGCGGGCCTCGCGAACGACATAAGCCTCAGAAACTCAATAGATTATGCGATCCGCCTTGCCAACAACAGGCAGTGAGAAAACAGGAGGAATGAAGATGGAATATCCTTCCCTGCAGCAGCTGATGCCGGACGGCGTCATCTACAAGAATGAGCATCTCGGCACTCTTGAGGCGTTCCTTCCGACAGGAGGGTTCAACACGGCTCACGGCCCCGGGCTTCTCGAGGCTGAGAACGGCGACCTGCTCTGCGTCTGGTTCGCGGGCACCTTTGAGGGAAACGCCGACGTCAGCATAGTCTGCGCCAGGCTCCCCAAAGGCAGTGGAAAGTGGGAGGCTCCCGTCAGAGTGTCCCACGACCCGGAGCGCAGCGAGCAGAACCCCAGCCTCTTCCAGCACCCGAACGGCGAGATATGGGCACTCTACACCGCCCAGCTCGACAGGGTGGAAGGCAAGGACAACATGCAGTACACATCGATAGTCAGGCGCCAGACCACCAGGGACTTCGGAAGGACCTGGGAGGAGCCGGAAGTGCTGTTCCCGGAGGAGGGGACTTTTTGCCGCCAGCCTATCCAGATACTCTCGAACGGTCGCTGGATCATGGGCACATGGGTCTGCAGCGATTCCGAGGACGGACTAGCGGGGGATCCCACGGCGTTCCGCATCTCGGACGATAAGGGACGGACATGGAGAGTCGTGGACATGCCTAAGAGCAACGGCCGCGTCCACGCGACCCTCGTGGAGCTGGAGGACGGGCATCTCGTCGCATTCATGCGCAGCCGCGCCGCGGACAATATCTACCGCAGCGAGTCCTTTGACTTCGGCAGCAGCTGGTCAGTGCCGGTGCCCACGGAGCTCCCCAACAACAACTCCAGCATAGGGGCAGTCAAGCTCCAGAGCGGCAGGATCGCCATAGTCTACAACCCGACACATGCTCCGGATCCCGATCCCGATGTGTGCGCCTGGCCGGGGCTCAGATGCCCGGTCGCGGTAGCGCTGTCTGAGGACGGCGGGATGACCTTCCCGCTGATCCGTCACATGGAGCTCGGAGAGGGCTATGTCGGAAGGGAGAACAGCACCAACAACCGCACATATGAGTACCCGACCATCATACAGTCCCGCGACGGGATGATCCACATCGCCTACGCCTACAAGACCAGGGAAGGCGTCAAGTGGATGAGCTTTTCGGAGGAAGACGTGATGGGGAAGAAGAGGGAGACTACCGGAAGGTACAATCCCACCTCCGCACAGATAACCTGAGGAGATACGCAGATGCAGAAGCAGAGAGAGTACCGCATCACGGTGGACGGGACGGAAGTTTTGTACTACGTCTCAAGCCACGCAAGGACCTGGCGTCCCGCGAAGACGCTGTTCGTGTTCGCGCCGGACAGGACGGCTTCCGATATCGGTGAGCTGAGGCTCTTTGCAGAAAACAGCGGCTGGAAGCGTATGGCAGAGGAGGACGGCGCAGTGCTGGTCCTTCCTGTCGCAGCAGGCGGCTGGAAGAACGAGAGCGTAGACAGGCTCAAGAAGATATACAGGGCAGTATGGAACAACTCGCCGTCCGCAGACCCGGAGGACTTCAGGGGCACAACATGGTGCTGGGAGACGCTTATCTTCTGCACCGGATACGATGAAGGCGCCGTTTTTGCGGGCAACGCCGCGGTGGCGCACCCCAACATGTTTGCCTGTGCCTGCATGGTGAACGGACAACCGGATGACTATTCGGCGGGGGAGAAGCTCTCCGACCGCTGGCTCCTTCCGGACGCCGCACCTTCCTGGCAGCATAAGAACAGGGAGATCCCCGTTGAGATCCTCATGCTCTGCTCCGATGAACCGGAGGAAGCCCGCAGATACTTCCTGAGCACCGCTTGCTCAGAGGAGCAGGTGACCGTCCTGACGGGTTACTACACCACTGACGAGGACACCACGGCTCTGATCATGGAGGAATTCTCGACCAGGATCCGCTGGAAGAACTCTCCCGACGGCACCGCTGCGAGATGTCTCTCAAAGAAACAGTTCTATACATCCGGTGAATTCGAACGGGACAGCGTTGAGCACAACGGCTTCTCATACGACTTCTTCTGCAAGGTCCCCGAAGGCGTCACAGATACCGAAGGGATGCCTGTGGTCCTGCTGCTGCACGGACACGGCGAGCCCGCGTGGCT
>JAFZZV010000101.1 GCA_017828855.1 Oscillospiraceae bacterium
ACGCTCCGAAGCACGTCGTTTCACAGCATCATTTGAGCTCCACGACAGTGACTCCCGTGTCACCTTCTCCGTACTGCCCGAGCCTGTGAGACTTCACCTGCGGGCATCTCCTTAGCCAGTCGTTGACTGCCTGGCGGAGCGCGCCGGTTCCTTTCCCGTGGATGACATAGAGGATACTGATGTGTGACAAAAGCGCCCTGTCTATGAAGCCCTCCAGTTCGGCTATCGCCTCCTCCACCGTCTTTCCCCTCAGATCTATCTCGGTCCTCGGGCCGTCGCTCTCCCTGGCTATGGTCTTCTGCACCTGATATGTCTTCCTGGTCTTTGCCGAGGCATTGTTCGGGAGCTGTCTGAGATCCTCTAGCTTTGCCCTTGTCTTGATCGGGCCGCTCTGGAGCTCGACAAAACCTTTCGGATCGGGAGAAGACAGTACGGAAGCCGGTCTTCCCAACGCCATCACGTATACCGTGTCTCCCTTTTTGACATCCGTCACTTTCGGCAGCTCGTCCGGTGTAGACAGCACCTTCTCATCGAAATCCGACAGTTTCACGCTGTCGTTGTTCGCTATCTGCTTTGCTCTTGCGAGTCTCTCCTTCCTCGTCATGCTGTCGTCGGCTTCCAGCTTCCTGAGCTCATCCATGAGCTTGTACGCTCCAGCCGCAACATCGGCGGACATCTGCTTTGCCCGGTTCCTGGCATACTCCAGTTCCTTCTCGGCTTTCTTCCGCACTTCTTCAGCGTCTTTCCTCGCTCTGTCAAGCTCAGCTCTGGCCTCTTCCCTTATGCTCTCGACTTCCCTCTCCTTGTCGTTGAGATCCGCCCTGAGTTTATCCACCTCGGAGATCGCATCCTCGAACCTTCTGTCTTCCACCGCCATCCCGTATCTGGCATCCTCGATGACGTCGGGATCAAGTCCCAGCCTCTCGCAGATCAGCAGGGCGTTGGATCTGCCCGGAACTCCGATGCTCAGGTGATACGTCGGGTTGAGTGTCTGTACGTCAAACTCGCATGAAGCGTTCTGCACGCCGTCCGTCTGCATGGCATAGAGTTTTATCTCGGCATAATGCGTCGTGGCAAACACCCTGCATCCCAGTTTTCTTAGTCTCTCCAGTATCGCCTCCGCAAGGGCTGCTCCTTCTGCAGGGTCGGTCCCGGCGCCGAGCTCATCCAGCAGCACCAGGGAATTCCTGTCAGCGACAGCGAGTATGTCTATGACATTGGTGATATGCGACGAGAACGTGGACAGGCTCTGTTCTATGCTCTGCTCGTCACCGATATCCGCAAGTATCCTTGAGAATACAGCCACCTCGCTTCCCGGCGCTGCCGGGATAGGGATCCCGCAGCAGGCCATAACAGTCAGAAGACCGACCGTCTTGAGGCTCACTGTCTTGCCGCCGGTGTTGGGGCCGGTTATGACCAGCGTGGTGTATTCCTTCCCAAGCCTTACGTCTATGGGCACCACCTTGTTCTTATCTATGAGCGGGTGCCTTGCCCGGCGCAGATCAATGAATCCGGTATCGTTGACATCCGGCATCACTGCGTTTATCGAGAGCGCATAGCGGGCTTTCGCGAGCGCTGTGTCGATCAGCGTGAACGCCTTGTGGCTCTTCTGCAGGCTGGAAGAGACAGACTGCACACGCGCCGAGAACGCCGCCAGTATCCGGTCTATCTCCGCCTGTTCCTCCGCCTTCAGCTGCATGATGCGGTTGTTCGCCTCGACCACCGCAGTGGGCTCCACGAAGATGGTGCTTCCGGAGGAGGATACATCGTGCACCAGACCGCTGATCGCGTTCCTGTTCTCCAGCTTGACCGGCACCACGAAACGTCCGCCCCTCATGGTGACTATCGCTTCCTGTAGATATTTGGAAGTGGATGAGGATCTGATTATCGCGTCGAGCTTGTCCCTGATGGAGCTCTCCTGACGCATGATCCTCCTTCTTATGTCAGCGAGAGTGGGGCTCGCCTCATCCGCCATCTCCGAATCAGAGAGTATCGCGTCCTTTATCTGTCTCTCAAGGGAGTTGTCTGAGTACAGGTCAAAAAAGAGGTAATCGCCGTAGAACGCCTTCTCCTCCGAAGGCTGGTACCAGTCCTTGAGCCTTCTCGCGTTCTCCAGAGCTCTCGCGACCTGAAGCAGCTCCCCCATAAAAAGGACTCCGCCCTTCTGCGCCCTCAGGGCGATCGCGGGCAGGTCATCCTGCGATGATATCCCCGGATTGTGTCCCCTCTCCAGGATATCCATCAGGCTGTCTGCCAGATGAAGCTCTGAAAGCACCTTGGATGAGTCTGTATACGGCTCGCTGTCCAATATCTGTCTCTTCGCTTCTCCGCTTACGGCAAACTCGGCGACTCTGTCGAGCACCTTGTCAAAATCAAGTCTTGTTTTGTATGTCTTTCTGCTGTTATTCATTTTCTCTATCGCATCATATTGTAAAAATCCAGTGTCTTGGGCTTTCTCTCAAGGTGATTCAGCACGTAATCCTCGCACAGCCTGCTGAAGTCTCTCTGCGCGTCGTCACCCAGCGTGAAAGAGAATGCCTTTCTGGCCTCGGACATGACGATATATCTGACGGCTGCGATCACAGGGAAAGGATAGTTCGCCTGTCTTCCCGTGCGTCTGAGACAGTCCGAGCACACCCAGGATGCCTCCAGAGAATCGAAAAACACGGCTCCGCTGCTGTCAGCACTGCCGCACACAGAGCATCCCGCAACATCCGGCATATAGCCCGAAAGGCTCATGATGCTGATCTCGAACACGCCCTTGACCTGCCACGCGGGCTTGATATCCTCATCCAGCAGATACAGGCAGTTCAGCAGAAGGCTCAGGTATTCCGAACTGTCCTCCTCGGTCGGCGCCAGGTATCTCATCAGTTCGCAGAAGTACACTGCGAGAGCATACCTGTCTGCCCGGGAGTATATGCTGAGGAACCTGTTCTGCGAGGTCGCATCGGTCACAGTGTACATGTTCTTCCCGCTGGACAATTCAAAATTGGAGTAGGAAAGCATGGCTGTGGATCCCGTCAGTTTTCCTCCAGGTTTGAGAGAACTTCTCGCATACGCGGTCACCAGTCCTCCGGGGGTGAGCAGGGTTATCACCCTGTCAGCCTCTCCGGTCCTGACTTCCCATATCACTATCCCGTCGACCGCAGTTTTCATATAACTCAGAATCCCAGATCCTTAAGATCGTACTCGCTGTTCCTCCAGTCGTTCCTGACCTTTACCCAACACTGCAGGTTCACCCTGCATCCCAGGAACTCCTCCGCCTTCTTCCTCGCTTCCGAGCCTATCTTCTTGAGCATGGAGCCGCCCTTTCCGATGATCATTCCCTTGTGGCTGTCACGCTCGCAGTAGATATTCACATCGATATCTACTATATCCTTGTCTTCCCTCTCGCTGAACCTCATGACCTCTACGGCGCACCCGTGCGGGAGCTCGTCTCTCAGGTTGAAGAGCAGCCTCTCCCTGACCAGCTCAGCCACGACATATTTCTCCGGGATGTCCGTAAGGGTGTCATCAGGGAAGTAATGCGGTCCCTCTACGGCAAACGCCGAGAGTTTCTCCATGAGCAAGTCTATACCGGTCCCTTCCAGCGCGCTGAAGCAGCATCCGTCCGCAAACGGGTACTGTCCCATCAGCGACTCAAGGCATCTGGCAGCGATCTCGGCGCTCACGGTATCCGCCTTGTTTATCCCGAGAATCACAGGAAGGCCCTTGTTCATGAGCTCATCCAGCAGCTTCTTCTCATATTCGAGAAAGTGCTCCTTGGGATAGGTCAGGAATATGGCACAG
>JAFZZV010000102.1 GCA_017828855.1 Oscillospiraceae bacterium
TCGATACCGATCAGACGCACTTTGACTTCGTCACCGACACTGACAAGCTTTCCGGGGTCATCCACATGCTCGACAGACATCTCGGAGAGATGTACAAGGCCGTCCAGTTCGGGGAGTATCCTGACGAACACACCGAACTTCGTGATTGACACGACGGGAGCTGTAAATTCGGAGCCTATCTCGTATGTGTGGATGAGATTCCAAGGGTTGTCCTCCTCACGGCGGTAGCCGAGAGAGATCCTTCCCTTCTCCACATCGAAGTCTTTTACGAAGACTTCCACGTCATCGCCCACGCTGAATACTTCGGAAGGATTATGTATGCGCTTCCAGCTCATTTCGGAAACGTGGACCATTCCATCGACACCGCCGAGGTCAATGAATGCACCATAATTTGTCAGGGACTTTACCTTACCCTGATAAACCTTACCGACTTCGACTGTCTGGAAGAACTCTTCCTTCTTCTTGTTGTTCTCTTCTTCAAGAACGGAACGGATGGATCCGATTACACGGCGGCGTTCTCTGTCAGCCTCTATGATGCGGATATTCTGATGCGTGTGGAGGAGCTGATCATAGGGCTCCCCGCGACGCAGTGTGGCCTGGCTTCCCGGGATGAAAACTCTGGCTCCCTTGTAGTTTGCTACCAGACCTTTGCTGACGACCTCTGTGATGTACGCGTCAAGCACTTCATTGTTTTCGAACGCAGCAATGACTTCCTTCATTCCTGTCTCGTTCTCAACTCTCTTGCGTGAAAGTGTGACTACACCTTCAAGGTCCTGAACCTTTGTTACTAGAAAAGTATATCTCTCACCGACTTTGAGAGCATCCTCGACTGATGCGGATGCGTCTTCAGTTACTTCGTCGGAAGGTACAAATCCTGTGTGTTTACGGCCAATATCGACAACGACTTCAGTAGGTCTGATCTCAATAACAGTTCCTTCGACCCTCTGCCCGCGATGTACCGGCTTCAGCGACTCCTCCAGTTCAGTTTCAAAGTTAAATTCGTTGTTTGTGATTTCGCTCATCTTAGCGAGCACCTCCTTGATAAGAGGGTACGGCGCGGATGCACCGGCTGTAACACCGATCCTTTCTTTGCCCAGCAACAAATCACGCGTGATCTCATTTGCGTTCTCAACACGAACCGTAGGTGCATACTGTTCGCAGACCTCTTTGAGTTTCTGCGTATTGGAGCTGTTATGTCCCCCAATTACGACACAGAGATCACTGTTGAGCGCCAACTCCGCAGCCTCCTCTTGTCTCCTATGTGTCGCATTACATATTGTATCAAGAACAGTCAAACTTGTATAGATTTTTTTTGCTCTATCACTGAATTTGCGGTACTTCTCGAGGCTGAACGTAGTCTGCGCGACCATGACGATCTCATCGCTTCCGGAAGCTTCTTTCAGAGCCTCCTGGAGCTCATCTTCCGTTCCTGCGACAGCGTATCTTCCGGTACAATGCCCGGTGATCCCCTCAACCTCAGGATGGTCTTTATCACCCGCGATTATCACGAATTTGCCATCCTTTCCGGCGTCGCTCACTATCCTGTGAGTCTTGGCGACAAAAGGGCAGGTCGCATCAGCGACCTCTATCCCCAGCTCACTGCATCTCGTAAATACATCCCTGCCGACCCCGTGGCTCCTGATGACAAGGACCGTTCCGTCCCGGACCTCTTCCGGCTTTTCTACTATGGTGCATCCTCTGCTCTCCAGTTCGGAAACCACGCGGTCGTTGTGGATGATCGGCCCCAGGGTAGATACCTTCCTTCCCTCATCCAGATACTTCTCGCATATCTTAACCGCCCGGTCCACCCCGAAGCAGAAACCTGCTGTTTCTGCAAGCCTGATCACTGCCATCTCAGATGCCCAAACGCTCCTTTGCAATCTTCAGCACAGCATTTACTGACTCTTCAAGGTCCATTTCCGTAGTATCGACCTCGATGCCGTCATCTGCGAGCCTGAGCGGAGCTATCTCTCGGTGTGAATCATCATAGTCCCTCTTCTTGAGATCCTCCAGCACGGCTTCATACACCGCATCCATCCCCTTGTCCCTGAGTTCCTTGTATCTCCTCATTGCTCTCTCTTCCGGAGAAGCAGTCAGGAATATCTTGCATCCGGCGTCCGGAAGCACGACGGTACCGATGTCCCTTCCGTCCATCACGACGTTGTTCTTCCTGGCAAGTTCCCTCTGCAGATCCAGGAGGAATTCTCTGACTTCCGGGAGTGCCGACACCGCAGAGGCAGCCATTGACACTGGCTCTGTACGTATCTCCCCGCTGACATCTTCTCCGCAGAGCAGGACCTTCTGCTCACCATCCACATATGCAAGATCAACGTCTATTCCCGCAAGCAGGCCGATCACGGCTGCTCTGTCGTGCACGTCGATCCCGCTCCTGATTGCTGAAAGCCCGATCGCCCTATAGAGCGCTCCGGTATCCACATAGATGTAACCGAGTTCCCTGGCAAGTCTCTTCGCTATGGAGCTCTTACCGGCTCCAGCCGGACCGTCTATCGCTATCGCGTTCATAGTGTCTTTCGTCCCTGCCCTGTCAGCTGCAGGTGCAGGTTTGTCTCCTTCCATTATTCTTTTCGCCGCGGCTGTTCCTGCGGTATGTCCTGTCGAAAAAGCTATCGTGAGATTGTACCCTCCGGTCGCGCCGTCAGCATCCAGGATCTCTCCGGCAAGATACAGCCCTTTGACAAGCTTTGACTCCATGGTCCTGGGGTCTATCTCCTTTGTATCGATCCCTCCAGCTGTGACTATAGCTTCGTTCCAACCGCCGTCTCCGCATATGGTGAGAGGCAGTTTCTTGAGAAGATCCACCAGTCTGGATCTTTCCTCCGAAGTGATGCTGTTGACCTTCTTTTCGGGCATTATCCCGCTGAGTCTTACTATAACAGGAATCAGAGACTTAGGCAAAAGATCGCCGAGACTGTTCTTGAACTCTTTGTTGGACATCGAATTCATATCCCTGAGGACCCTTTTGTCCAGCATATCACGGTCAAGCGAAGGTTTCAGATCCACTGCAGTCCTAAGTTTTGAGAGGTCTCTTCCGGCGATCACTGATGAGAGCGTCAGCGCCAGCGGTCCGGATATCCCGTCCTTTGTGAACAGCATCTCTCCCATCTCGGAGAAGAGCGTCTTCTTTCCTTCACTGCAGGTCAGCACCACGTTTCTCAGAGACAGACCTTCTGCCTCACTGCACCAATCCTCCCTGCATCTCAGGGAGACCAGCGCCGGAAAGGTATCCGTGACGGTATGGCCGAGCTCCCGCGCCATCCTGTAACCATCTCCGGTGCTTCCGGTACCGGGATACGACCGTCCTCCGGTCGCAAGCACGACCGCCCTGCATCGTATTCTGCCAGCAGACGTTTCGACTCCGGTCACTTCTTTCCCGTCAGTCAGCACTTTTCTGACTTCTGTTCCCAGGATCATGATCCCGAATCTTTCCGACTCCCTGATCAGCGCTTCGGCGACGTCACTCGCTTTGTCGCTGACAGGAAAAACTCTCCTTCCCCTCTCTGTCTTGAGAGGGACACCAAGCCCTTCGAAGAAAGACATTATCTCTGCCGGGCCGAATCTGCTCTCCGCGCTTCTCAGAAACTTTGCCCCGCGGAAAATATTGTCGAAGAATTCCTCGTCTGTGCAGTTATTAGTCAGATTACAGCGCCCTTTTCCCGATATCCGCAGCTTCATGAGAGGTCTTTTTGCCTTGTCGGCAATTATGACCTTCGCACCGCTCTCTGCAGCGGCCAGCGCCGACATGAAGCCTGCAGCGCCTCCCCCGACAACGACTATGTCAGTGTTTCTCTCAGCAGCCATCATGTTCCTCCGAATATCTCTCCGCCAGTGCCTTTTTCTCGCTGTGATTCAGTTTCTTTAATTCCGCTTCTCTCTTCATGGCGGAGATCCTGTCGCCGCACTCTTCTCTATACACCATTCTGACAGGCAGTCTTGCCCTGGTATATCTGCTTCCCTTTCCGGCATTATGTGCTTTTTCTCTCCTGTCAGGGTCATTAGTCCAGCCGGAATAGTATGTCCCATCCGAGCACAGCAAAAGATATGCGTAATTCCCCATGGGCTTTTCTCCGTTTTCCTGTCCTTACGACTGAAAGCAGACCGCTGAGGGTCTGCTTTCATTCCCTGTTATACTCCCTTCACTGGGAATCCAGCCATCTGCACGCGGACACCGCTGCTACCGCAGCATCTCCCGTAGCAGTAGTGATCTGCCGGACGTTCTTCTGCCTGCAGTCACCCGCAACGAACACTCCGGGTGTCATGGTCATGCAGTCCTCTCCGGATTCAAAGTACCCGTTGACTGCGAGTCTCGCGACTTTGGCAAATGGGCCGTTCGCCGGGAGCTGGCCGATGGCCACGAACACACCGTCCACCTCAAGCGGAACGCTGCTTCCATCCTCCGTGTTGTGAAGGATCACCTTTTCCAGCTCATCTGTCCCTTCCAGCGCCTCTACCACGCAGTTGTAGATGAAATCCACATTGTCCATGGCAAAGAGCTTCTCGGAAAGCTTTTCCTCACCCGTGAGGAATGCCAGGTTCTGGACCACAGTCACCTGAGAGCATCTCTCTGCGAGCATGATCGCTTCCTGAAGGGCGCTGTTGCCGCCTCCGATGACGGCAACATGCTTTCCGGCATAAAACGCCCCGTCACAGACTGCGCAGTACGATATCCCTTTTCCGGTGAACTCCTCTTCCCTGGGAACACCGAGTTCTCTATGCCTGGATCCGGAAGCGATGATGAGCGCTCTGCACAGATACTCCCCCATATCGGTGATCACGTGCTTGATACCTCTGTCATCGACAGTGACATCTGTGACCTCCGCCAAGTCTATCTCCGCTCCCTGAACTTGTGCCTGTTCCATGAGCTTTTCGGCAAACTCATTCCCGCTCATCTCCAGATATCCGGGATAGTTCTCTACCTTAGGGGAATGTGTTATCTGGCCTCCGAAGACTTCCTTTTCCAGTACGAGGACCGATTTCCCTGCCCTTCTGGCGTACACAGCCGCTGTCAGTCCGGCCGGACCGGATCCGACTATCAGGATGTCATAAACACTTTCAGCCACGTTTTACCGCCACCTCGTTGATGTATTTCCTGATGTTCGAGACGTTCTCGATCTTGTCGTAGAGCTTTCCGCTGACTATCACAAGTGTCGGGGCCTGACGGACACCGAATTTGTCGCACTCTTCCTCGTTCTCGTCCGCGATCACTTCTTCATACTCGATCCCGGCTTTGTCAAGGAACGTCCTTGCCATCCTGCAGTTGGGGCAGGTACGGGTCTCGAAGAGTATGATCCTGTCGGGATCTTCGGGAGCCTGCTCTACTGCCGCCTCGGGATCCACATGAACATGCTGTTCACCGCGGACACCTTCATGTGTCAGATGCGAATGGCCGACGACGTATTCCTTCCTGTCCTGGAACTCCTGCGTCTTTCCGTCGTTCCAGTTCTTTATCGGGCGGTAATATCCGGTGATCCTGGAGTATACCTCCGTCTCGCTGTGGCAATCGGGGCACTCATGCACCTCTCCGTTGATGTAGCCGTGATTCTGACATACGCTGTAGGTCGGAGACATGGTGTAGTACGGGAGCTTGTAGTTCTCCGCTATCTTCCTGACCAGAGCCGCTGCACTCCTCCAGTCCGGCAACCTTTCGCCCAGGAACGCGTGGAATACGGTGCCTGAGGTGTAGAGGGTCTGCAGTTCATCCTGGATGTCGAGTGCCGCGAACACGTCGTCCGTGAACCCGACAGGCAGATGGCTGGAGTTGGTGTAGTAGGGCGTCCCGCCTTCGTTGGCGGTGATGATGTCGGGGAAGCGATCCTTGTCGTGTTTCGCGAGGCGGTATGCGGTGGATTCCGCGGGCGTCGCCTCGAGATTGTACAGGTCTCCGTACATCTCCTGATAGTCAGAGAGCCTTTCGCGCATGTGATTGAGCACGCGCTTTGTGAACTCCTGGCACTCCGTGTGGGTCATGTCCTTGCGGATCCACTTGGCGTTGAGCCCCGCTTCGTTCATTCCCACGAGTCCTATCGTGGAGAAGTGGTTCTCAAAAGTTCCGAGATAGCGCTTCGTGTAGGGATAGAGCCCCGCATCCAGGAGCTTCGTGATGGTCTCCCTCTTAAGCTTGAGGCTTCTCGCGGAGATATCCATCATCCTGTCAAGGCGTCTGAAGAACTCCTCTTCGTTCTCGGAAAGGTAAGCGATCCTGGGCATGTTGATGGTGACTACACCGATGCTTCCGGTGGACTCGCCGCTTCCGAAGAAACCTCCGGATTTCTTCCTCAGCTCGCGCAGATCGAGACGCAGTCTGCAGCACATGGACCTGACA
>JAFZZV010000103.1 GCA_017828855.1 Oscillospiraceae bacterium
ACAGTTCCGGCCAGATACAGTGAGCCGACGCAGCAGACTGCTCCGCCTCCAGCAAGGCTGATCGCGGCGGAGATGCCTTCCTCCGTCGTGTGGCAGGCGACAGCGCTGTATCCGCACTCCCGAATCACACCGGCAAGGCTCTCGGCGTCAAGGGCCCGGTGTGAATCCGGTGTCACTGTGACGAATTCGCCTGAAACATCCCCAAGTATCCTTATGACTTCTCTGAAATCCTTATCCGCGAGCATGCCGATCAGGAACACGACCTTCATGTCTGAGGGAAGAAGAGACCTCAATGAATCTCTCACAGCCTCCGCACACTGCGGATTGTGACCGCCGTCGATTATGAACAGAGGATCCCGCGACACGACCTCGAAGCGCACGGGCCAGACCGTGGAAGCCAGACCGTCGCGGATATCGTCGTCCGATATCTTCCATCCCTTATTTCTAAGGGCTCTGGCAGCGCATATGGCAACACAAGCATTCTTTTTCTGGTGTTCTCCTGCGAGAGGGATATACAGGTCTTGCATTCCTTCGGCGTCAAATCTCTGACCGAAAACATCTTCTGACCTGCTCTTTATGCTGTCAAAGTCAGCTTTGATCAGATCAGCTCCCATCTCCCTGCATCTGTCATCAAAGACCTTCTCAACAGACTCCGTACCGCGGTACACGACCGCGGTACCGCCGGCTTTGATTATTGCGGCTTTCTGTGCCGCGATCTCCTCGAGAGTGTCTCCCAGTATCTCGGTGTGGTCCAGACCTATGTTTGTGATCACGGCGCACTCCGGAACATCTATCACATTCGTCCCGTCAAGCAATCCTCCCAGACCTACTTCGAACACGACGATATCGGTCTGCTGCTCCGCAAACCAGACTAGCGCGGAGCACATCATCATCTCGAACCAGTTCACCTTGTCGTTCATCGTATCAAGGGCATCTCTGACCTTACCGGTAACTTCGATGAGGTCACTGTCCGGGATGGGTACGCCGTTGATCTGCATCCTCTCGTTGTAACGGAGGATATGAGGGGAAGTGAAAAGGCCGGTCCTGTACCCTGCTTTCCGCAGTATCGCGGAAAGCATCGCGCAGGTGCTTCCCTTGCCGTTCGTGCCTGCCACATGAACAAACATGAGTTTCCGGTCAGGGTCTCCCAGCTTCTCAAGAAGCTTTCGGACCCTGCTCAGATCCTCATGTCTGTAGGTGTACGTATATGAGTTTATGTATTCAAATGTTTCACGGATATCCAACTGCCAAAATACCTTTCAGCTAGACTATGCAGCAGCCTGAACGGTGTGAAGGGCAAGAACTGCTGAGATGCCGTAAGAATTCTCTCCGACTCCTATTATCGCAAGGGCGGGAATGATGCCGCGCTCATTCAATTCAGTGCAAAGATCAGAGGCTTTCTGCTTGATCGCAGCTGCTGCCTGTCTTCCGGTGAGCAACTCAGCCTTTCTTCCTTAAACCGTCAGCGATCTTTGTGTAAAGGAGGTCTGCCTTTTCACAGCATTCCGCAGTCATGCTCTCGGTCTTTTCGTTGAGAGAACCCGCATACCCGCGGTCCTTCATGAGTGCTGTGTTGATATAGATGTTTGCGGCAGCTCCCTGAGCCGCGGTCCTGAGCATCGCTGCTCCTACGGCTGCGTCCGAGACAGCAAGGGTGCTTCCTTTCGCGGCCAGCTCCTCCATGAACGGGAGAGCTTTGCATGAGAGCTCCAGGATCTCGAAAGGAACCGAAGCGGCTTTCTTCAGGCAGTCTTCCATGATCGTATCCCTGTCGGGATCGTCCTTTGGAAGGGAATAAGCCCGGGAGAGAGGCTCGAAAGCCACGGCATCCTTTGTGATGCATTCGGCAAGGCTGTCTCTTATGCTGCCCAGTTCCTGCGCTATCGAGATGATGTCAGCCTCTACGTCCCTGTACTTCTTCTTTCCGACGGTCAGACTGCATACCATGCATCCCAAAGCTGCGCCGAGAGCGCCTGCAAGCGCAGACGCTCCGCCGCCTCCGGGGACTGATGCGGAAGATGAAAGTTCAGCAAGGAAGCTGTTTATGTCTTTTTCCCTGAAATCATCCATTAAAACAACCCCGTTATAACTCCGTTCTCGTCGACATCAATGTTTTCTGCGGCAGGTACCTTGGGAAGGCCCGGCATCGTCATGATGTCGCCTGTTAGGGCTACTATGAAACCGGCTCCGGCAGAGACCCTGAGATCTCTTACCGTGATGCGGAATCCTTCGGGAGCACCGAGCAGGGAAGCGTCGTCGGAGAATGAGTACTGCGTCTTGGCCACACAGATCGGAAGATTTCCGTATCCGTTCTTCTCTATCTGCCTGAGCTGCTTTGCAGCAGAGGATGTGAGATCCGCGCCGTCTGCATGATAGATCTTTTCCGCTATTATGCCGATCTTTTCCCTGACTGTGGATTCAAGAGGATAGCAGAAGGACATGGACGGCTCTCTTTCAGCGGCTGCGATAACTTTTTCAGCCAGATCGACAGCACCTTTTCCGCCTTTCTCCCAGGCTTCGCACAGCGATACCGGGATGCCTCTTTCCGCGCAGCCGTCAATGACCATCTTGAGCTCAGCTTCCGTGTCGGAACTGAAGCGGTTCAGCGAGACCACTACAGGGAGGCCGTAGACACCGGTGATGTTGTCGGTGTGACGGAACAGGTTGGGGAGACCTTTCTCAAGGGCGGCAAGATCTTCCGTAGCGAGATTCTTCTTGTTGGCGCCTCCGTGCAGTTTGAGCGCGCGGACGGTTGCCACGACCACGACGGCAGAGGGGCACAGACCGGCTGCACGGCACTTGATATCCAGGAACTTCTCTGCTCCGAGATCTGCGCCGAAGCCGGCTTCGGTCACGGCGTACTCGCCGAGTTTAAGAGCCATCCTGGTGGCGAGAACACTGTTGCATCCGTGGGCTATGTTGGCGAACGGGCCGCCGTGAACGATCGCGGGGTTTCCCTCCAGTGTCTGCACGAGGTTGGGTTTGAGCGCATCCTTGAGGAGGGCTGTCATGGCGCCTTCCGCCTTGAGGTCGTGCGCAGTCACGGGGACGTTGTCATAGGTGTAGCCGACTATGATCTTAGCGAGACGCTGCTTGAGGTCTGCGATGGAGGAGGACAGGCAGAAGACTGCCATGATCTCGGAAGCGACGGTAATGTCATAATGGTCCTCTCTGGGAGTCCCGTTGCTCGATCCTCCGAGTCCGATCACGATGTTTCTGAGGGCGCGGTCGTTCATGTCGACCGCTCTGTGCCAGGTGATATTCCTGGGATCTATACCCAGACTGTTGCCCTGCTGGATGTGGTTGTCCAGCATTGCGGCCAGAAGGTTGTTGGCTGCTCCGATAGCGTGGAAGTCACCGGTGAAGTGCAGGTTGATATCCTCCATGGGAACGACCTGCGCGTATCCGCCTCCGGCAGCGCCGCCCTTAACTCCGAAAACAGGACCCAGAGAAGGCTCTCTGAGAGCGGCAACAGCCTTTTTACCGGCGCACCTCAGTCCATCGGTAAGTCCTATCGTTGTTGTGGTTTTTCCTTCTCCTGCGGCAGTAGGGGTGATAGCAGTAACAAGGATCAGCTTTCCGTCCGGGGCATCCTTACGGTCATCCAGAAGAGAAGTGGAGATCTTCGCCTTGTAGTTTCCGTACTGTTCGATATACTCCTCAGCGATCCCGGCTTCCCGGGCTATCTCCAAAATGTGTCTCATCTCACACGCCTGAGCGATCTCAATGTCCTTAAGCAAAGCAGGTTCTCCTTTCAAAAACAGTATTATTTATTGCATTCCCATTATATAATCGTTATAAAAGCAGGGCAATATGGCAGGGCTGCGGGAGGGCACGGAACATGGACAGAAGAGACAAAAGGAATTACTACCTTGACATTGCGCAGACCGTGGCGGAAAGATCCACGTGTCTCAGAAGGTGCTATGGGGCGATCATCGTTAAGAACGATGAGATCGTTTCCAGCGGATACAACGGGGCTCCCAGAGGC
>JAFZZV010000104.1 GCA_017828855.1 Oscillospiraceae bacterium
CAGTTCATGAAGGACTCCGGAAATCCCAGACAATGGGGAGACACCAATCCACCACGAGCAGTTATAGAAAGAGACATCGAAAGAGGCACCGGCAGAGTCATCGAAATAGACGGAAAGATTGAAGGGTGCTTCGCTGTATTGGATGAACCTGATCCGACATATGCAAAGATCTATGACGGAGAATGGCTCAATGACGATCCATATATCACTATCCATAGAGTAGCGTCTTCCGGAAAAGGAGGGATAATGAAGATCTGCCTTGAATACTGCGAGAAGATCTGCAGCAATATCAGGATAGACACTCACAGGGAGAACCGTGTAATGCAGCATCAGCTGTACAAGTTCGGCTTTACCTACTGCGGCACTATATATGAACCGGACACGACACCCAGGATGGCGTACCAGAGAACAACATCTGCTTGATCTTTTTCTTTTTTAACCACAAAAAAAGGAAGCTTTGCGGCTTCCTCTTTTCTTTATATGAATCTCTCTTAATCTGTGGATCAGTCCTTGAAAACGGCGTTGAGAAGTAAAGTGCACAGCAGGATTATACCAATAACGAAGAATATCCCAAGCATTCCTTTAACAAGAATGGGAAGGCTGATCTCGATAAAATCATTAACGTTGATTGTCATCTTACACTCACCTCACGAAACAAGATTGAGAAGGACGCCGGCAGCGATAACGGAAGCGATCTGTCCGGATACGTTGACGCCGATGGTCTGCATGAGCAGGAAGTTCTGGGGATCCTCCTCAAGGCCCATCTTATGTACCACACGGGCAGACATCGGGAACGCAGAGATGCCGGTCGCACCGATCATGGGATTGAGCTTTTTATCCTTCGGGAGGAACAGGTTGATGATCTTCGCGAAGAGTACACCGCCGACGGTGTCGAACACGAAGGCAATGAGACCCAGGAACATGATCAGCAGTGTCTCGGGCTTGAGGAACTCATCGGCCTGCATCCTTGTTGAAATGGAGATGCCGAGGACGATGGTCACAAGGTTGGCCAGCTCATTCTGCGCAGAAGCGGAGATGGAGTTGAGGACGCCGCACTCTCTGATGAGGTTTCCGAACATCAGGAATCCGATAAGCGAGAGGGACTTCGGCGCTACAAGTCCGACTACAACCGTGATGACGATGGGGAAGAGGATCTTCGTCTTCTGGGAGACGGAGTGGGGCTCATAGTTCATCCTGATGAGTCTCTCTTCCTTTGTGGTTATCAGCTTGATGACCGGGGGCTGAACGATGGGCACCAGAGCCATGTATGAGTACGCGGCTACCATGATGGCGCCTGTGTAATTGGATCCGAGATACTGTGACACGAAGATCGAGGAGGGGCCGTCAGCAGCACCGATGATGCCGATGGAAGCTGCATCCTTGAGCTCGAAGCCGAACAGTATCGACATGCTGAGCGTGAAGAAAATTCCGAACTGTGCAGCAGCGCCGAAAAGCATGAGCTTCGGGTTAGTGAGCAGCGGGCCGAAGTCGATCATTGCACCGATTCCGATGAAAAGAAGCAACGGAAACAGTTCGTTCGCGATACCGGCTCTGAAAAGCTCATCGAATGCACCAACCTCTTCGCCCTGTGTGATGACACCGGACTGAGGGAGGTTTACGAGGATAGCACCGAAGCCGAGAGGAAGCAGAAGGGAGGGCTCCATCTCTTTCGCGATAGCGAGATAGACAAGAGTTCCACCGATCAGCCACATGATTACCATCTTCAGGTCAATGTTCATCAGATTGCCGAAGATGTCGCTGAAAAAAGTAGCCATTATACAACTCCTATAAAAATCCGAAATTCGATTCATTTTATCACAACAAAGCGTTTTGTTTCAATACGACAGAAACCATGCAGAGGTGTTCTTCAGCGTACAATTTAAGATGCTTAAGACACCTCAATATGTGACCTTTGACGGTTTTGCAGGACAGGGAAATCAGTATATACTATATAGGATCCATCGATCCATTTTTGAAAGGACACAGCGGAACATTCCGCATAAAGATATGCTCAAGAGCGAATTCTATTACGATCTGCCGCAGGAACTCATAGCTCAGAGCCATGCGGTCCCCAGAGACCATTCAAGGATGATGTATCTCAACCGTCAGACGGGCGAGACTCAGGACCTTCACTTCTATGATCTCCCTTCATTCCTTAAGGAAGGCGACGTTCTGGTCAGGAACAACAGCAAGGTCATCCCCGCGCGTCTGCTGGGACAAAAGGATACCGGAGCCCACGTGGAGATACTCCTGCTGAAGCAGACTGGACAGGACGAATGGGAATGTCTCGTCAGACCGGGCAAAAGGCTTCACAGGGACACGGTGGTAGACTTCGGCGGTAAACTGAGAGCCACGATAGGTGAGGAACTCACGGACGGGAAAAGAAAGGTATATTTCGATTACGACAGGAGCGAGACTTTCTTCGCGATCCTGGATGAGATAGGGAAGATGCCGACTCCTCCGTATATCACAAAGGAGCTCGAGGACAACGACGAGTACCAGACGGTCTATGCCAGGCCTCTCGGCTCAGCAGCCGCTCCCACAGCAGGCCTGCACTTCACCGACGAACTTCTTGAAAAGATCCGGAGCATGGGCGTACAGATAGCTGATGTCACCCTTCACGTAGGTCTCGGGACTTTCAGACCCGTTAAGGAAGATGACATCGCCGACCACATAATGCATTCCGAAAGCTACTCTATCGACGAGGAAAATGCCGCCGTCATACAGAAAGCCAAGGAGGAGGGCAGAAGAGTCATCTGCACCGGGACCACTTCCTGCAGGACGCTGGAATCGGTATATGCAAAGCACGGAAAGATAACCGCATGCCATGAGGACACCGATATCTTCATCTACCCGGGATACGAATTCAAGGTCATGGACGGACTGATCACGAATTTTCACCTCCCGGAGAGCACGCTGATCATGCTGGTCAGCGCATTCGCAGGATACGAAAATACCATGAGCGCTTACCGTGAGGCTGTGGAGAAGAGATACCGTTTCTTCAGCTTCGGAGACGCGATGCTCATCATTTGAAATAAAAAAAGGAGATATATGCAATGCTTGAAACTGGGATCAAGGCTCCGGATTTCGCTCTGCCGGACCAGAACGGCGAGATAAGAAAACTCTCTGATTACGCCGGAAAAAAGGTTGTTCTCTATTTCTATCCCAAGGATATGACCTCCGGCTGCACGAAACAGGCCTGTAACTTCGCTGAACTGTATCCGCAGTTCACCGAGAAAGGCGCAGAAATCATTGGGATCAGCAAGGACAGCGTGGCCTCCCATAAGAAATTCGAGGAAAAATACGGACTTCCTTTCACGCTCCTCTCTGACACAGAAAAAACTGTTCTCCAGGCATATGATGTCTGGAAGGAGAAGAACAACTACGGAAAGATAACCATGGGCGTGGTGAGGACCACATATCTCATAGACGAGAACGGGATGATCGAAAAGGCGTTCGGAAAAGTCAAAGCCACAGACAATCCCTCCCAGATGCTGAATGAGCTTTAACATATGTTTGAACTGATAAAAACAGAGAATACCGCAAGACGCGGCAGGTTCACCACTGTACACGGGACGTTCGAGACTCCCGCGTTCATGAACGTCGCCACTGCAGCTGCGATAAAGGGCGGGCTCAGTGCGCTTGATCTTGAAGACGTCAGGTGTCAGGTGATGCTGAGCAACACCTATCATCTTCATGTGCGCACAGGAGAAGACAGGATACACGATTTCGGAGGTATCCGCGGATTCTCCAAATGGAACGGACCGGTCCTCACGGACAGCGGAGGCTTCCAGGTCTTCTCTCTGGCCAAGCTCAGGAAGATCAGCGAGGAAGGCGTGACCTTCAGCTCGCATATCGACGGCAGAAGGATTTTCATGGGACCTGAAGAGAGCATCACCATCCAGTCGAAGCTTGGCAGCACTATTGCCATGGCTTTCGACGAGTGTGTCGAGAATCCTGCGCAGTACAGCTATGCAAAGGAATCAGCGGCCCGTACGGTCAGATGGCTCAGGCGCTGTCAGGAGCAGATAAGGGTATGCAATTCCGAACCTGACGCGGTCAATCCCAATCAGTTCCTGTTCGGGATAAATCAGGGTGCCACTTATGAGGATCTCCGTATAGACAATATGAAGGAGATCGCTGACCTTGATTGTGACGGCTACGCGATAGGCGGACTTGCGGTCGGTGAACCGACCGAAGTGATGTATGACATAATCTCCGCGGTCGAGCCGTATGCGCCGAAAGAAAAGATCAGATATCTCATGGGTGTCGGCACTCCCGGCAACATCATCGAATCAGTCAGCAGG
>JAFZZV010000105.1 GCA_017828855.1 Oscillospiraceae bacterium
CCGGCTCTGCGCATGTAATCTATCGGTACGATAGCCTCAGCTTCTTCAAAGCCGTCTGCAAGGAATACGTATACCATCCGTTCCTCCGGTATCAATCAAGCATGAGGTTCATGTACGGCTCAAGGCTTGACAGCTTCTTCGCTGTCTTGAATGACTTGCTCATTCCGTATATCACGTTGTCTCCCTCTACGGGGAGGATCCCTCCTCCGATTGGGAGATCCAGCGTGGCTCTTCTGGGATTTTGCTCGTCCACGAGTCCCGCGAGAAGTGCGGTCGCGCTTTCGTCGCTCGTCCCGAACAGTTCCCTTATATACATGACCTTCTTCTTTTTCGAATAAAGCGCGTATGCGCTGCCGCTCGCTCCGCTGTATGAGGCGATATGATCGCCGTATGCGAGAGCGTCTGCTGCTATGAAGTCCAGCTGATTCTGCTTCCACTCTATATGCGGGATTTCGTAAAGGGCTTTCTCCCTTATCTCATAGAACTGCGCGGCGGAGATCCTGTCGTACTCTATCGGTGTCTCAGGTCTGGTAACGGTGCTCAGCATTCCGGATCTGAGCTTTACTTTTCTCAGTGAGAAATCGGGGCTGTAACCCCTGGTTCCGTAGAACCGGAAAAGTGACCTGTTCCCGGGGACCAGGATCGCCATCTGGCACCCTTCCGCGACTGCGTTGGTCTCTGCCACCTGAAGCATCTGTGTCATGATCCCCCTGCCGCTCCTGTCCGGGACAGTCGCGCAGCCGTATATATAGACACACGGTATCGAGTCGTCACGGTACCTGAACGAGCAGTAGATGCTCATCGCCATGGACCAGATCTGCCCGTCCTCCTCATAGACAAGAGTATCGTTCGGTGAAAGCACTCTGTCATAAAGGAAGTCCACATAGCTCAACGGATCCTCGAAGCTCTGATCCCAGATCTTCTTGATGTCCGGGATATCCATAACAGTAGCGTAACGAATCATGATAAAATGACCACCGTATTCTTCTTCAGAGTATATACCGGATGGTAGGACAACTTGGCTCTCATGAGCCCCTCATCGCCCGCGTCATCCTCTCTGTTTATCAGCTCAAATCTGTCTCTGAGCATCCTGGCGAAATCCCTGTTGATGACAGCGTAATCGCCTTCCATGTCTCCGAAAGCCTTCTCCACGTGTGTGCAGAACACACCTTCCGAGATCATCTCACCGCAGCACCATGCCACGACTTTTCCGGATACCCTGATCAGCGCTCCGATAAGTCCGAGTTCCCTGAATTCCCTGAGAGCCCCGCTGGAGCATGCATAGTCGGCGCTGAGATCCAGTCCGCTGTCCCTCCGTACGGAGTACCACTCCTCGTTCATGGCTGAGACTTCCGCAATATTATCCTCAGTTATTGTCTCAAACTCATACCCGGGATTCAGCCTCTCGAACCTGGAGCAGAAGTTCCTTTTGGCGTGATACTTCTTTCCCTTTAGTTCTGCCAGATCCTCTGCACTGTAAACATACTCACTGTCATCCTGTGCCGTCACTGACACTATTCTTCCGGGAAACGCATCCCTCAGCCGATTTGTGTCCTCTTCTGTGATGCATACGAAACTGTAAGTGCCGTCCTCCCTCGCCGGGAGCTCAGACACTATTTCTTCAAGGTCACAGCATCCGACCGGCATCAGGTAAGATCCCGTATGCCCAAAGGACACCACCGCGGCATCTTCACGATAAGCGACGCTTGCGTCGTATATGTCTCTGTATAGGTAGATGTTGGAGAAGGTGTACTCGCATCCGCGGTCCTTTTCCGTAAGCATGGGCAGCAGCCTGTCCCTGTCCTCTATCCCCACCCTGTGGAACTGCAGCATCTTCAGATCTCCAAGTGACTCCTGACAGCATCCATTATCTTTCCGTGTATCTCATCGATCGACAGCAGGTCTCCGTCCTCATCGCAGTCGATCCTGAGCCATCCGAGCTCCTCGGCGCTGTACAGAGCCGCGCGTCTGCAGCGCTTCTGGTATTCCTCATCCTTTTCATGGATGTCCTTTTTGCTCTCGTCACCGCCGTAGCGCTTTACGAGAAGCCTTGCGGAGCACTCCTCGCTCATGTTGAGAAACAGCACCAGATCCGGTCTCGGGATACCCATCAGCCTGTACTCGAAATCCTCGAGCCAGCTGATATAGTCTTTCCACTGATCCTCCGGGAGCTTAGCCGTCTGGAAGACCTCGTTGGAAGTCGTGTACCTGTCACACACGAAGGTCATTCCGCTGTCGTACTCCCTCTTCCACTGGGAACGGTAGTTCGCGAACCTGTCCACGGCATACAGAACTGATGCCGCATAGCAATCCACATCGTCCGGATGGTCACCGAACTCTCCGTTCAGGTACATCCTGACCGGGCCGCTGGAGAGCGAACCGTAATCCGGAAAAGAAAGCTTCCGCACTGCGTGCCCGTCTTTTCTTATCGCCTCGAACAGAAGCCCGGACTGGGTAGCCTTTCCGCTCCCATCCAGTCCCTCTATGACTATAAGCTTACCGCTCATTCCCGGCTTCTTCCTTAAGCTTCCTGTAATACTCCTGCACCTCTGCGAATCTCCCGCAGGTCATCTTGCCCTCAGGGCATCTTCCCAATGCCACGCAGGACGGCCCGGATGTCTCAAACAGTGCAGGCGCCACCTGATAGACGAGTTTCAGTATCTCGTCCGCTACCTGATGTATCTCCCACTGAGCGCGGTTGCAGCACCTGAGCATAAACAGGTGCCTAAGGCTCCTCACGTTCATGGTGACTACCATCTGGGTGGTGCACGCGTTGGGAAGGACGAACCTGGCGTCCTCTATAGCTCTCTTCTCCGCCTTGTCCTCGGCAGCTTTCTTCTTGAGGCCCTGCTCGATGTACTCGGCGGTGTATTTCTCCTTGAGCCTGTTCGTGATGGCGTCATATGCTTCGGCGTCCCTGTTCATGATCTCTTCGTAGATCCTCATGGATTCCGGATCGTCGCTGATCGCCGGAGGAGTCACGTACTCGAAATCGTCCAGTCTCACGTATCTCTGGCTCTGCACGCTGTATGACGCGAGCCTGTGCCTGGTGATC
>JAFZZV010000106.1 GCA_017828855.1 Oscillospiraceae bacterium
GTTCGTAAGGCTACGATTTCGCTATCCCTTCTTCTCGCCCAGTCCTCACGGCTTGAGCCTTGGGAGTTGCTTTGGGGTTCGTCGGCAACTACGCCCCTTGTGGACTTCCACCACAGACTGACGGCATGCCCGTCATACAGAATAAGCCGGGGCACATGACAGTTGCTCCGGCTTTATTTCGGCCATTGTATACTACGTTATGTATTTTATGTCATATTCTATTCTATTAGTATACTTTCGTGTCTTGACCCAGATACTCGGGATCAGGGTCGCTCCTCACTGAACACATATACTCATAGTATGGTCTCAAGAACAGCATTCCCTGCTTTATCCTCTCACCGAATCCTCTGCCCAGGATCGCCGGTCCGACCGGCTCGGTGTGAGACACGGAAACGCTCTTTCTTCTGTACCACCCTTCCAGGGCAGGGATCGGACAGTCCGAATGCTCTCGCTTGTAGAATTCGCCGCTGAGGCTGAATTCATCCTGTTCCCTGAGCCTTTCGTCCAGTTCCAGCAGTGCTGCAGGATCAGCTTTTATCCTCGCTCTGATCTTCCTCATAATGTTCACTCTGTCTTCCCAGCATCCCACGCCATAGCTCCAGCTGTCGGCGCTTATCTCGAACCAGAAGGCAGGTATCCCGTACCATTTCTCATGCTTTGCGTCGTAGAGCGTAAACCAGAGATAGTCCTTGTACGGACCCTTCCCGAAATTCCTTCTCGCATCTCTGTATATGCGGCTCATATGCACGTTGAGATCGAGCTCAGGATGCCTTTGCATGTATTCCCAGTGGACCTCATTTGCCAGTTCATTCATCGGTCCGGTCAGATACTTCCTGCAGTCTTGCTTATGCTGCTCGTACCAGGCGCGGTCGTTGTTCATCCTTATTCCCCAGAGGAATTCGACCGTCTCTTCATAAAACCCTTCAAACATCAGGCACCTTTGATATGCAAACAGAACGGGCTGCACCGAAGTGCAGCCCATGTTTTTTCAGTCTTCTTTCTGTGATGCGAGCTTCGCGATGGCAGCCTTGCGGTGATTTGCGGTATTGCGCTTCAGAACACCTTTGCGGACAGCCTTGTCTATCTCTGAGAAGGTCTTTGCGACGACCGCTTCCTTCTCTGCAGCATCCGTAGCGGCAGCGACCGCTGCATTTGCCTTCTTGATGTGTGTCTTGAGAGCTGCGCGGTTCGAACGGTTGGCTGCATTTGCCTTGCGGCTCGTGATGATGCGCTTCTTCTGAGATTTGATATTCGCCATTTCCTCTTCCTCCCCTTATCTCTTCGAGAACTGCGGAGCGCGGCGGGCGGCCTTGAGACCGTATTTCTTACGCTCTTTCATTCTCGGGTCGCGGGTCAGGAAGCCCGCTTTCTTAAGTTCCGGACGCAGATTCTCATCGTAAAGGAGAAGTGCGCGGGAGATGCCGTGACGGATCGCACCGGCCTGGCCGGCGATGCCGCCGCCCTGAACGTTGACGACTACGTCGAACTTGCCTGTAGTGTTCGTCAGTTCCAGAGGCTGGTTAACGATGTATTTGAGCGTATCAAGACCGAAGTAGTCATTGATCTCGCGCCCGTTCACCGTGATAACTCCGGTCCCGTTGTAAAGACGGACACGGGCTACAGATGTTTTTCTTCTGCCTGTTCCGGCAAAGAAGGGTCTGGTTTCGTACATTTTAAGCTCCTTTCTCAGCCTTCATAGGCGACCGGCTTCTGCGCGGCATTGTTGTGTTCAGCTCCGGCATAAACTCTGAGCCTTGTCAGCGCCTTGCGGCCGAGCGTGTTGTAAGGAAGCATTCCCTTTACGGCGAGATACATGACCTTTTCGGGTGTAGTATTCATCATCTGGCGGGCGGTCTTGACCTTGAGTCCGCTGAGATATTCGCTGTGATGGTAGTATTTCTTCTGATCGAGCTTTCTTCCGGTGAAGACAGCCTGGCTGCAGTTGATAACGATAACATGATCACCGCAGTCTACGTTGGGTGTGAAGGTCGCTTTGTTCTTTCCGCGGAGCAGATTCGCGACCAGAGTCGCTGTGCGTCCGACGGGCTTTCCCGCTGCATCGATGATGTACCAGCGGCGCTCGACCTCCTGAGGTTTCTGCAGGGTTGTGGACATTTGTTCCTCCTAATATGGTTATTATCTTACTATACAAGTATCAGATAAAATATCACGCCTTTGGCGTGCATTATGGATTATACAATCGGGTCTTATATGTGTCAATATCATTTTTCCTGTTTTCGTTATATGTTGCGCACATGCTCCCGTTTTCTTTATTTATCTCCGTTTTTCTTCGTTTTTCGCACATGTCAATTTTGTTTTTCTCATGTGACGTCTTCTGTCGAAAACCGCTTTGCCCTCTAGTATAATTGTTAAAAAGCGCTTTATCTACGGAGGTATCATTAATGCCGTTCATCATTGCTCTGTGCATTATATTGGCTGTTTATCTCTTCCTTGTTTTCCCGGGGCATCCGACCGCAGAAGGAAAGGCTCCATTTATCGGACGGACATTCGCTCACCGCGGTCTGTATGACAACGAAAAAGGGATACCTGAAAACTCTCTTCCGGCATTCCGGGCTGCTATGGAAGCCGGATACGGATGTGAACTTGACATACAGTTCACGAAAGACCGTCAGCTTATAGTCTTCCACGACAATGATTACAAGAGGGCATGCGGGGTCGACAGACCCGTATGGGAACTCAGTCTTGAGGAAGCCAGACAGCTCAGGCTCTTCGGCACAGACGAGAAGATCCCCACATTCAGGGAAGTTCTTGAGACTGTCGCCGGGCAGAACCCTCTCATAGTTGAGATAAAGGCGGAAGAGCTTGATATGGAATGGTATGCTCAGGTCTGCGAGGCTGCAGCGGCCGAACTCAAAGGATACAACGGAGACTGGTGTCTGGAAAGCTTCAATCCTCTCGTGGTCAGATGGGCATGGAAACACATTCCTCATGTCACAAGAGGGCTCCTTGTCGGCGGTCCGGCTAAACGCGGAGAGGATCTCGCCTTCATAAAGAACGTGATCGCAGTGCTTCTCGTTAACTTTGTCTGCAGGCCTCAGTTTATAGCTTATGATCATCATGACCGGAACCTCTCCCTCAAGATCGCAAAGTTCCTCGGTGCGTTTTCTGTGATGTGGACAGTGGATAACGAGCAGGATCACACAGTACTTGAAAAGGAAGAGGATGCCATAATCTTTGAGCATTATCTTCCCGAGCTCCGCCTTAAGAAATAGCCCTCTCCGGTTTTCTTTCTTCTTTGTTCACATGTTCTCAATTGTTTTTCATCCCTAATATGCTAAAATGAACAGGAACAGGAGGGTATAAAATGAAACTTCTGATAACTATCGTTCAGAACGATGACGTGCCGGCTCTGACAGACGAGATCGTCAGAAACGGCTTCTCCGCGACGAAGCTGGCCTCTACTGGGGGACTGCTGAGGAACGGAAGTACCACTCTCCTCATCGGTATCGATGAAAAGGACATGGATAAGATCCTCACCATCATCAAGCAGACCTGCAGAGAACGGACCATAAAAATGCAGGACAATCTCGGTCTTGCGGAAGCCGGCATGTCTTACCGTTACCAGAGCGGTTATGAGGTCACTGTCGGCGGAGCAACGGTCTTTGTGCTTGACGTCGAGCAGTTTCTCCATCTGTAATCATCAATAATTATCGAGAGGATTCACTTGAATATCGCTTACTTTTTGACCCCTGCACAGAATGTCATATCTCTTTATGACGATAACACCATGCGCAAGGGGCTTGATACGATGCGGTCGTCCGGATACACTTCAATGCCGGTGACCACCCGTGACAACATATATGTCGGTGTCGTGAGCGTTGCTGATTTCCTTTGGTATCTGGTTCCCGACTCCGCTGATGACCGTGGAAACGTAAATATCGGTTCCTTTGACGGAGGACATGTCCGCGACATCATGGACTGCAAGAGCAACCCGGCTGTCTCCATAACCGCTTCTGCAGAAGAACTGATGGAGAGGATACTCTCCCACAATTTTGTGCCTGTTGTTGACGGCCGCGGTTCCTTCGTCGGTATAGTGACAAGACGCAATATCATGAAATACTACCAGGAGAACAGGGATTCCTTCCCTGATAAAGCCTCTGAATAAGCATCAAGGCGCCGGTTCCCGGCGCCTTTTCCATAGAAACCACAAGAAAAGCCCAGGGACATATCAACACAATTGTCCTTGGGCTTTGTCGTATTGATCCGTTTCTCAGCCGATCTTTGCCACGATGTCACCGTCAGCTTCATCCACAATGACTGTGTCACCCGGAGCCGGATCGTCTCTCAGGATGCACTTCGCGATGGCTGTCTCAACTCTGGACTGGATGAACCTCTTGAGAGGTCTCGCTCCGTATACCGGATCGTATCCTTCCTTCACGATCAGTTCCTTTGCTGCGTCGCTGATCTCGAGCTTCAGCTGTTTTCCGTCGAGATTCTTCCTGAGATTTCTTAGCTGCAGTTCGGCTATCTGTCCTATCTCTTCCTCTGTCAGCGGTTTATAGCAGACAGTCTCATCTATCCTGTTGAGGAATTCAGGACGGAAGCTTCTCCTGAGAAGTTCTTCAACTTTCTTTCTCGCGCCTTCCTCGATCTCACCGTCCCTTATCCCGTCGAGAAGGATGTCACTTCCGAGGTTAGATGTCATGATCAGAATAGTGTTCTTGAAATCCACTGTTCTTCCCTGGCTATCGGTGATCCTTCCGTCATCCAGCACCTGCAGCAGGACGTTGAACACGTCCGGATGCGCTTTCTCTATCTCGTCGAAAAGCACCACGCTGTAGGGCCTGCGGCGAACAGCTTCTGTTAGCTGACCGCCCTCGTCGTATCCGACGTATCCCGGAGGCGCTCCGATCAGTCTGGACACCGAGAACTTCTCCATATACTCGCTCATGTCTATCCTGATCATGTTTTTCTCATCATCGAAGAGCGCTTCAGCTACAGCCTTTGCAAGTTCGGTCTTTCCCACACCAGTAGGCCCGAGGAACAGGAAGGAGCCGATAGGCCTTCCTTCGTCCCTTATACCAGCCCTGGATCTCAGTATGGCTTCGGAGACTCTGTTCACAGCCTCATCCTGGCCTATCACTCTTTCATGCAGGATATCAGGCAATCTGAGAAGCTTCTCCCTTTCACCTTCCAGAAGCTTTGACACAGGCACTCCGGTCCATCTCGAGACCACATCTGCGATCTCCTCGTCAGTAACTCTGTCCCTGAGGAGCTTGTCTGCCCTGCCGCTGACCTTTTCGGTCTTCTGCTCCTCTTCCTCCAGTTTCTTCTGGAGCTCAGGAAGCCTGCCGTATTTCAGTTCGGCCGCTTTGTTAAGGTCGTATTCTCTCTGGGCTTTCTCGATCTCTGCGTTGACTTTTTCTATCTCCCCGCGGAGGTTCTGTACCGATTCGATCCCTTCCTTCTCGTTCTGCCATCTGGCTTTCATCTCATTGAAAGTATCTCTGAGCTGAGACAGTTCCTTCTGGATCTCCTCGAGATGGGAAGCTGAAAGCTTATCAGTCTCTTTCGTCAGTGCGGCTTCCTCTATCTCAAGCTGCATGATCTTTCTGGATATCTCATCCATTTCAGCAGGCATGGAGTCCATCTCGGTCCTGATCATTGCGCATGCCTCATCAACAAGGTCGATCGCCTTGTCTGGGAGGAATCTGTCTGATATGTATCTGTCAGAAAGCACCGCTGCAGCAATGAGCGCACCGTCCGTGATCTTTACTCCGTGGAAGAGCTCGTATCTTTCTTTGATGCCCCTGAGGATGGATACCGCATCTTCCACTGTCGGCTCGTTCACCATGACAGGCTGGAATCTTCTCTCCAGAGCCGCGTCCTTCTCAACGTACTTCCGATACTCATCTAGAGTCGTCGCGCCGATGCAGTGAAGTTCACCTCTTGCAAGCATCGGCTTGAGCAGGTTGCCCGCGTCCATGCTGCCTTCCGTCTTTCCTGCTCCGACTATGGTATGCAGCTCATCTATGAACAGGATGATCCTGCCTTCGCTGCGCTTGATCTCGGCGAGGACTGCCTTAAGCCTCTCCTCGAACTCGCCCCTGAACTTCGCTCCTGCAATGAGGGCTCCCATGTCCAGCGAGAATATCCTGTGATCTTTCAGGGATGTGGGTACGTCCCCTCTGACTATCCTCTGCGCAAGGCCTTCCGCTATCGCTGTCTTGCCTACGCCCGGTTCGCCTATGAGTACCGGGTTGTTCTTGGTCTTTCTGGTAAGGATCCTGATGACATCTCTTATCTCGCTGTCTCTGCCTATAACGGGATCAAGTTTCTGCTGTTCTGCGAGAGACACAAGATCCTGACCGTACTTGCTCAGGGCATCATACGTCTCCTCCGGATTGTCACTGGTCACCCTGGTGCCTCCTCTCACTTCGGCGAGCACCCTCAGGAAATTATCCGTGGTTATGTTGTTCCTGGCCAGGAGCCTCGAACACTCCCCATCGCACTTCTCGATGAAAGAGAGCATGACGTGCTCCACAGATACATAGTCATCATTCATCCTTATGGCGCGCTTTTCCGCATCGGTGAATATCTCATCCACTATACGCGCGGCATATATGGAGTTCATACTGGTGACAGCGCCCGACACTCTCGGAAGCCTATCGCACAGTTCTTCCGTCTGTCTGACGAGTTCTTCCGTGTTCTGTCCCATCTTGGTCAGAAGCTGGGGAACAAGGCCCCCATCCTGGGTCAGCATAGCCAGGAGCAGATGCTCCTGTTCGATCTGCTGACTGCCTCTGTCCTTGGATAAGGTCTGAGCAAGCCTGACAAGATCTATGGTCTTCTCTGTATATTTCTCAGCATTCATGATGCATATCCTCCTCTTTGCTTGTTCCGGACATTATAATACTACCAAAATTAGCACTCGTCAATAGCGAGTGCTAATTATTTTATAATGTTGACCGTCTGTTCACAAATTCGGAAAACATGCAAGGAAAAGGGACCGCGGTAGTTCCGCGGTCCCCGTCAGTTCTTTTCAGACTATGCCTGAACGATCAATTATCCTCTTTCCGGATACATGTCGTCATCATAGACGTTGTCGAGCGTGACATAGAATGTGCTGGTCTCATAGAAGTCGGTGCCGGGATCCTGTCCCAGAGCGATCTTCTTGAACATGAAGTCAACACCATAGTATGCCCACTGCCACTGCTTCTGAACGAGCGTGCAGGTCGCGAAGCCGTCCTTAACGGCGTTGATGACCTGGTTGACGTCGTCGGAGAGGACAGATGCACGAGCATGGTTGGTGGAAGCATCATTCCAGCCGTTCTCTTCCCAGACAGCAGCAACGACGGATCCGCCTGCGCTGTCGCACATGGTGGTGTTCCAATCCGGATGTGAAAGCATCATCTGCTCGCAGAGTGCCTGTCCATCAGGGCCGCCATCAACGGTGGACTGTGCATCGAGGAGCACAGCTCCCTTGCTGGCGTTCTCATTGAGAACGTCGGTGATGCCCTTGAGACGCTGAATCATTCCGAGCTGTGCAATAGCACCATGGTTTACGATGACCTTGGGACCGCCATCTACCCAGTCAACTGCGAACTGAGCAAGCTTACGGCCGAAGTTCTCGTTGTGTGTTCCGACGAAAGCTGTTCTCTTGGAGTCCGGGCAGTCTGTGTCCATGGTGAGTACGAACATGCCGGCATCAACTGCCTGGTTGATGACAGGGGTCAGGCCTTCCGCGTCTGCTGCTGCGATGGTCATTGCCTGGTAGCCGAGAGCGATGATGTTCTCAACGACCTGGATCTGAGCTGTAAGACCTCTCTCAGAAGCAGCTGTGCACTCGAGTTCGATCTCATAGTCCGGATACTCGGTCTTGAGCTCTTCAATTCTCTTGTAGCCGCCCTGGCCGCACATATCCCAGAAGTCGCCGAGCGCGGTGTAGATGACGGCGAATTTCAGGTGTTTCTTTTCACCGCCGCCTTCGCCGCCTTCCTTCTTGCCGCAGGCAACAAGGCTGAAAGCTACGACCAGGATCAGCATGATAGAA
>JAFZZV010000107.1 GCA_017828855.1 Oscillospiraceae bacterium
ATGTAGAATCACTGTTGAGGAGGTCACACCGGTCAGCCAGGAGTTCTACATGGCAAAGAATAAACATCTTACCTTCGATGACAGACACAATATCCAGTTAGGCCTGGATAAAAAGATGACGTTTCGGGAGATTGCTAAGTGGATCGGTAAGGATCCGACCACTGTCTCTAAGGAGGTTAAACGACACTTAACCATCCGCGAATCGTCAGTCAGGACACGAGACGAGACAGGCAACCTTATTGAAACGCCATCGTATACATTATTACTCAGAGCATCCTATGTTTGCAACGGATAAGAGAATCAGCACAGGTCCTGCTGATACAGAAAAAGAAAATTCCCAGAGTAAGTTCCAGTGTGTTCCGGTCTGATATCAGTACGGCAACAATGCGAAACTGACATATTACGTTATCACTCAGTGAAAGGCACCAGATCTATGACAGCATCCTCTGCTCTCATTCTGACATCTCCATTGTCGATGTCGATCAGCACATACCTGTTGTTCCCCATTCCCAGTTCCTTCATGTATGAAAGCTGACGGTGTCCGTGCCTGGATTCGATACGCTCCACAAGATCGTGATTCTCATCCTCCCTCATGGCATACACTATATCGACACATGCCTGGTCCACAGCCAGGATATCTGTCGACGCGAGGATTCCGACGTTCGGTGTTACTACAGGTTCAGCGGCCACTCCCTCGCAGTCGCAGGAGACTGACATGTTCCTCATGACGTTTATGAAGGTAATGTTCTTCCCGAAATGATCCACAGTGGCTTTGCTGGATTCCGTCATTCTCTCCATAAACTCCTCTTCCGTTATGGCCCACTGTTCAGCGTTCGTACCGGTGTGGATAGCTGCTTTTCCGATCCTTCCGTCAGCACAGCCTATACCGATATTCTTGTTGGATCCGCCGAATCCTCCGGTGGTATGGCCTTTGAAATGGGTAAGTACCAGAAGAGAATCATAGTTCAGAAGGTCTTTTCCGACTGAGATATGGTCGAACCAGTTCCCGCCAGTGACGGGCAGGTCCGCTGTGCCGTTCTCGTCCATGATATCGACAGGCGCAAAAGTCCAGCCATTGATCTCTATAGTCCTGCGGTGCTGTTCCGTGGTGTAGCGATCTCCGTCATAGTATGTGTTGGTCTCAACTATCGTCGCATCGGGCAGGCAATGTCCGAACAGGTCCTTTACCCACGGTCGCGGTATTATATTGGGACCGTGCGGTTCTCCTGTATGAAGCTTGACTGCAACCTTCCCGGTGATATGCTCATTCACTCTCTCATACATCTTCCTGAGACCTTCAGCTGACAGGTCTCTCGTAAAATAGACTACCGATTCGTTTCCGGTTCTGTCAGCATAAGGAACGAACCTTGCCCCGTTCTTATCCGGTATACTTCTGGACATAGGGTACCTCCTTTTCCAGGATCGCAATGTGTTTCTTCTGAACCTATAGTAGCATATACAGACAGACTCCCGCAAAAAGAAAAGAGAAGATAACTGTCATCGTCATCTTCCCTTTGATGGTCGGAGTGGCGGGACTCGAACCCGCGGCCTCTTGGTCCCGAACCAAGCACTCTACCAAACTGAGCCACACCCCGAATAATTAAGCCGATGACCGGGAGATCATCGGCTGTGGTAGCGGAAGAAGGATTCGAACCCTCGCAAACAGAGTCAGAGTCTGCCGTGCTACCGTTACACAATTCCGCTCCAAACACGAAAAATATTATAACAAGTTTCGAACGTTTGTCAACACAAAACGGAGAACGGGTGCATGCTTGATTTTTAATATATTATGTATGATTATATATACTCAGAGAAAAAAAGAAATCGGAGGGGTACAGGCATGCCGGAATTCACTTATGAGATAACTGAGCCTATCGGCATTCTTTCACAGAGCACTAACGGATGGTCCCGCCAGCTCAATCTTATCAGCTGGAACGGAAGGGCGCCCAAGTATGATATACGCGACTGGGCTCCCGGCAATGAGAAGATGGGAAAAGGCATCTCCATGTCTCTTGAGGAGCTTAAAGCCCTCAAAGAGATCCTGGACGAGATGGAGATCTGAAATGATCAACAGCGAGAACAAGGAACGTTTCCTGAGCATATACAACAGCCAGATTAAGCGCCAGGGAGCTGACAGGCTCATCGAATGGCTGGACAACAGGACCGACTTCTTTACCGCTCCTGCGAGCACAAGGTTCCACGGTGCCTGCAAGGAAGGTCTTGTGATCCATTCGCTTAACGTGTACGATCTTCTGAAGAAGAAAAACGATGAGGATAAAGCCTACTCGGAAGAGACCGTGGCTGTCGTTTCGCTTCTTCACGATCTCTGCAAAGCCAACTTCTACAAGGAGACTACCAGAAACGTCAAGAACGAGGTGACAGGTCAGTGGGAAAGGGTCCCATATTATTCGATAGATGACCAGTATCCCTACGGCCACGGAGAGAAGTCGGTGTTTCTCATTGAGAGGTTCATGAGACTGACTCCTGAAGAGGCGATCTCCATCAGATGGCACATGGGCGGGTTTGATGAGAGCGTGAAAGCCGGAGGCTACAATGTCGGAAACACTTTCAATAAGTATCCGCTGGCAGTCAAGCTCCACATAAGCGATCTGGAAGCTACCTATCTTATTGAGAACAAGTGAATACATGTACAAAACAAAGAGGAACGGTCAATTCGATCGCTCCTCATTTTTATGTACCTGTTTTCAGTTGCTGCCGAGCTTTGTCCTGAGCTCCGCGATGATGGTCTGGCGCTTTCCGAGCTCCTCGACTGCGGAATTGTACCTGTCGATCATCTGCTTGATCTGAGCATTCTTCTCGGAAACAGTCTGCTTGAGCTTGTCGTTCTGAGCCTGCATGTTTCCGATCAGCTCCTGGATCTCCTCCATCCTGGACTGATACTCCTTCTGGAGGTTCTGTATCCTGGCATTCCCGGACTGGACAAGAAGGTCGTAATTGCGCAGCGCTTTGTCTCTCTCTTCAGTGAGGGAATCCACAGTTTCCGAAAGAGCATGTTTCTCAGTTTCGCTGCTGTCCTTCAGATCGGAAAGTTCTCTCTGAAGCTCATATCTCTCCCTGTTGTGATCAGAGACCAGCGCGTCAACACGCGCCTGTATGTTCTCGTTGTTCCTTGCGATAGCACGGTCCCTCTCAACTATCGCGGAAGACACGATCTCCCTTGCTTCCAGCAGATGTTTCTCAAGGTCGGCTTCCTTCTGCTCGTACTGCCGGGCCATGTCGTTGAACTGTTCCTGCAGCTTTTCATTGTTTGCAGCTATCGTGGAATCCCTGTCCGAAACAGCGGAGGCCGCTTCTTCGGTAAGTCTTGCGTTCTCACGTCTGAGTTCGGTCTTTTCCTTCTCCAGTTCTCTGAGCATGGTCTCATAATGAGCCTGCATCTTCTCATTGTTGCGGGCGATAGCTCTGTCTCTCTGACTGATAAGCTGAGAGATCCTGGTGCTGAACTCGTTCCGGATCTGCTTGACCTGATTGGCTGCAGTCCCTGCTACCGACACGGCATTGTCTCTCTGATGCTCGGCCTCCGACAGACGGCGGTTGGCATCTGAAGACTCCTCTTTCAGCCGGTCGATCTGTGAGTTCAGGCGTGACTCCCGGTCACGAGCGTCTTTTCTGATCTGCTCGATGCGGTCTGTCAGCTCGATGATCCGATTGGAAGGACTTGAATCGTTTTCGTTTCTCAAAATAGACAGGACCTCCTTCTGGCCATCAATAGTGCGCTGCAGATCATCCGCCCTGTTTATCGAGTTCTCCAGCCTCTGCAGCAGCGACGAGTTGAGTTCGTCACCCGCTTTGACTTTTTCCTCCAGAGAATCCTTTTCCTGCCTGAGGGCATCGATCTGTGAAGTATACTCGTTTTCCAGATTGTGATACTCAGATACGAAGGCCAGCTCGGAATCTACCTGAGCTCTGACCTCTTCGAACTTGGCGTCATATTCCTCATTCTTCTTCTTCAGTTCGGCATTGACGCTCTTGAGCATTGCGATCTCATTCCTGAGCGCTTTTTCTCCATCGGAAAACTCGGAATACAGACGGTCGATATAACTGTTTACAGCCTCCTTGTCGTAACCCAAAACCGCGGTAGCAAAAGTATTCTTCCCATCCGTCATAACGGGCGACATAGCGCTCTTTTTCACGTTGCTTTCGTTGTTTTCTGTCTGAGGGCTCATGAACAATCCTTCCTTGTCCGTTATCTATCAAACAGTAAATAATGCGATAACTGCCGTCCTCGGAAGCCTTAGCGGCACTCACGGAATATTACAGAATACTCCCTGTCCGGATCAAGTTCCCGAAAGCAGGATCGCTCTATGGGACTTCAGTTGTTCGGGTTCCTGTCGAGGTCCAGATAATCCGAAAGACTGGCACTGAAATCAGCATCGGATCTGCCGGTCTCGCTGTTTCCGAAACCCACCTTTCCGTTCTTCTCGCTGAAATCCCTGAGCCAGACATTCCAGTCGTCTTCAGCTGTTTTTGCGGGTTCCGGAGAAGGCTGCTGAACAGCTGCTGCGGGAGTCTGATCTGCCTCTGCAGAAACCGGTTCGGGCTTGACCTCCGCCTTGGGCTGAGCTGTCGTTTCAGGTGCGTCGAACGGCTCGTCAAAACCTGCCGCGATAGCAGTGATGGCCATCTCGTCATCCATATCATCGCTGAAAGCAACGCCCCAGATGATATTGGCATCGGGATCGGCTGCCTCTTTGAACATGTTCGCTGCCAACTCGACATCATTCAGATCTATATCGGCGGACGCAGTGATGTTAAGTATGATGCCCCTGCAGCCGTCGATCTTGGTCTCAAGCAGCGGGCTGTCGATCGCCATGGAAGCAGCGACGCGCGCTTTGTCTTTTCCGGACGCCCTGCCGACGCCCATATGGGCATAACCCATATCCTTCATGACGGATTCCACATCTGCGAAGTCAAGGTTGATCAGACCGGGCACGTTGATCGCCTCGGAGATGCACTGCACTCCCTGCAGCAGAACATTGTCCGCCATATAGAATGCGTTCTTGAGTGTTATCGGTTCATCTGTCTCAAGAAGCTTGAGACGGTCATTCGGAATGACGATGAGAGAATCGACGTGCTTGCGAAGTTCGGCAATGCCCGCCTCTGCAAGGCGCATCTTTCTCTTCCCCTCGAACGAGAAGGGCTTCGTGACTATGGCTACAGTGAGGATCCCCTGCTCTTTCGCGACTTCTGCGACAACAGGTGCTGCGCCTGTCCCGGTTCCGCCTCCCATGCCTGCGGTCACGAACACCATGTTCGCTCCCTTAAGAGCAGCAGAGATCTCCTCCCGGCTCTCTTCCGCGGCACGCTTGCCCTTGTCAGGATCTCCGCCTGCACCGAGTCCGTGAGTGAGCTTGTCCCCTATCTGAAGCTTGTAGGTCGCCTTGCTGTATTTCAGGATCTGGCTGTCGGTATTCATCGCAATGAGCTCAACGCCCTGGATCCCGGCATCAGACATGCGGTTGACCGCGTTCCCGCCGCCGCCGCCGACTCCAATCACCTTGATATTAGTCGTATACTGAGTTTCATCATCGAGTCTGAAGTTCATGTTTCAGGACTAAGCCTCCTCAATACAATATAAACTAAAGTGTGCATGATCCATTCCGCATGCAGCACTAATGCATATACTCATTAATTATAACCTTTTTTTCTGTCAAATGCGATATCAATAAATTCTTATGCAAACGGTTCGCTGACGGGTTGCCTGCTGTCCGGATTCAGTTAAGGATCAGCTCCTCAACAGCCTCCTCCATCTCTTCACCGCTTCTCGGTGCGAAGGTCGCTTTCCCGCTCACAGACAGATCAAGTATCCCGGTGTCCTCAGGACTGAGCTGGTTACTCATCATCTCAGACAGCATGAGGAACTTGCGCTCCATATCACCGGAAGTGCCGAACTTCACGAGCACCCTGTCATCCATGAGAAGGAAAAGATCCAGCTTATCGGATGTGTTGATAGCAGAAGCATCGGACAGAAGATCCATCGAAGAAAGATACGAGACCATCTCCTGGAGGTTTTTGACCGAGGATTCATTCTCGGTCTCCAGCATATCCCCCACCTTCCTGCTGTTCGGGTCTATACCGTAGATCATGAGCGACTTTCCGGAATAAGTGTTGAGCGAATTGATTATGCGCATATCCTGCGAAAGGACGAGAAATCCGCCTTCGCATACCAGCACGAGGGCATTGTCTGCTTCCTTTACGGTTATTATCACCGTAGACGGCAGATAGCGCTTGATCACTGCTTCAGATATATACGGAAGCTCACGCATAATCCGGTTCTTCGTGTTGTACGCCGAGAAACGGAATATGTTGTCTCCCTTTCTAAGACCCGAGGCGTTGGAGACCTCCTGTTTTGTGTAGATCTCAAGCACACCCCTGACTTCGATATTCTCGATATTGAAGAAAACCGTCAGTGACAGAACGATACCCGTTATGGCCGCAGCCAGAAACAGGATCGCATAGATCCGCCTGAGTATATATACAAAGGCGGTCTTTTTCTTTTTTCTTCTTTTGTTATTGCGGTCAGCCAAATCGCTCAACCTCGCAGAAGTGCCTTTATATTCTCATAGATCTTTGCAGAGGATTCCGGCGCCGCGATCGTCCTGGCCGCCTCACCCATGAGCTGAAGCTGCTCTCTGTCTTCCGCCAGCGAGATGACAGCGGCAGCAGTCTTTTCCGGATCCATGTCCTTCTCTTCTTCCAAAACCGCAGCTCCCCGGCTTGATAGCGTCAGGGCATTGAAATACTGGTGGTTCTCCGCAACATTGGGAGACGGAATGAGATATGATGCCTTTCCTGCGGCTGCAAGCTCACTGATGGTTATCGCCCCGCTTCTGGACACGACAAGATCAGAAGCCGCAAGACAGTCAGGCATATCGTCTATATAGACGCTGACCCTGCAGGGAACGTCATCGAGACTGACTCCCTCCTCCTCCAGCTCGGCCGGAAACGTTTTCGTGTCGTATCCGCCGGTCGCGTGGATAAAAAAGATATCGTCCCTGCCTTTACACAGCCTGAACATACGGGCTGCGATATCATTGATAACTCTTGCTCCGAGGGACCCTCCGAAAGAGAGGATACATGTCCTGTCTCCGATCCCGAGCCTTTCTCTGGCTTCTTCCCTGTCTGCTTCAAGGACAGCTTTGGAAACGGGATTCCCAACGATGACGGTCTTTTCAGGTCTCCCTATCTTCTCCATGGAGTCCTCGTTAGGGGCAAGGATCAGGTCTACGACCCTCGAAAGGATCCTAGTAGTGACACCAGGAAACGAATTCTGCTCATGGATAGCGGTCCTGATCCCT
The DNA here is from genome assembly GCA_017828855.1 of Oscillospiraceae bacterium. Taxonomy (GTDB): domain Bacteria; phylum Bacillota; class Clostridia; order Oscillospirales; family Ruminococcaceae; genus RUG11783. The sequence goes on from JAFZZV010000107.1 coordinate 7,320, forward strand.
AGTCTGGATGCCTGATACACGACCGGTCCGCTGACATAACCGCCGCATCCGATGACTATATCCGGCTTGAAACTCTTCAGGAACTTCCTTGCTTCGGCACTGGACTTGACTATTAGTTTGAGCGAGTTGAGATTGAACAGAATATCGTCAAATTTAAAACTGCGCATGAATCCCCAGACGTCGATCGGAACGAGCCTGTAACCCTTTGCGGTGACAAGACGGTTCTCCATACCGTCTTCCCTTCCCATGAAAACGATCTCCGAACCGGGTTCTGCACGCATTATCTCGTCAGCGATCGCCAGAGCAGGATTGATGTGTCCTGCCGTTCCTCCGGCTGCTATAACAGCTCTCATTCCTCTTCCTCCTCCGGTCCATCCTGTTCCTGTTCATCTTCGACTCTGTCGCTGTACCTGGCGACAGACAGGATCACTCCGACAGCGCATAGGAGTATGAGGATAGACGTTCCTCCCTGACTGAAAAACGGCAGACTGATCCCTGTGTTGGGGATAGAAGCCGTGACTACCGCGATATTGAGAAGTGTCTGGATGGCTATCTGTGAGGTCACGCCCGCCACCAGCAGTGAGCCGAATCTGTCCTTGGAATTCATAGCGATATTTATCCCCCTGAGGAAGAACGCTATGAACAGACAGATGATGATGAAGACGCCCATGAATCCGATCTCTTCGCAGATTATCGAGAGAATGAAGTCGTTCTGCGGTTCCGGTACATACAGCTGCTTCTGTCTGGAGTTTCCCAATCCCAGTCCGAAGAAGCCTCCTGATCCGATCGCCAGCAAAGCCTGATAGATCTGCCAGCCTTCCGACTCTCCGCCGCCTCCGTTGATCAGTGTCTCTATTCTCTCTCTTGCATACTCAAACTGCGGCAGCAGCATTATCATGGCACCAAGCGCAGAAGCTCCTACCGCACCGCTGATCAGGAAATGGACAAGTTTGGCCCCGCCGATCAGCATGATGACACTCCCGAAGATGATGAGCTGTATCGTTCCGGAGATGTGCGGCTGCTTAAGCATGACCGCCGCAGGCAGGACGAGAAGGATCGCCATGGGAATGAACCCGCTCTTGAATGAGTCCAGTCTGGAAGGCCGGATGGAGATCAGATGCGCGAACAGGATGATAACAGCGAATTTCATCGCTTCCGACGGCTGGAAAGTGAATCCCCCGAATACGATCCAGCGCTTGGCATCGTTGATGGCAGGCATCGTCAGTGTCAGCACAAGAAGCCCGAATGAGCCCAGATATATCAGTCCTGCGAATTTGTGAAGTATGGTGTACGGGATATATGAGATGATGATCATCATCACCAGTCCCACCGCGGCGAATTTTGCCTGTTTTTTTATGTAATAGAATCCGTCGTTCTTGTAATAGATGGCATTTGCATAACTGGCGGAAAACATCATGACAAGACCTATCAGGACAAGGATGAATACCAGCACCAGCATCAACCTGTCCGTCTTCTGTACACTGTTTTTCTTAGGCCTGTCAGCCATATGGTATGACCTTTCCGCTCAGCTGAGCATCGTCATGTAGATGGATAAAAGATTTCCCGCAAGCGATATGAGAGAGAAAACGAACACTATCTTCTCCTCCGACCATCCGCTCATCTCGAAATGATGATGAATGGGAGCCATTTTGAAGATGCGCTTCCCGTGAGTCAACTTGAAGTAGCACGTCTGGATTATATCGGAGAATGCTTCGATGACGAACAGGATACCGGAGACGAGCATTAGAAACTCCCTCTTGCACCCGAAAGACATCGCCACTACCGCCCCTCCCAAAAACATGGAGCCCGTGTCTCCCATAAACACCTTCGCGGGTTTTATGTTCCAGTAGAGGAATCCTATCAGGGAGGCTCCAACCGCAGTCGAGAATATGAGATCACCCGGGTTGTTCAGCAGAGATGATATCACCATGAACCCAACCGCTGTTACCATGGTCGCTGATGCCGCAAGGCCGTCAACGCCGTCGGTAAGGTTGACTGCGTTTACTATCCCTACGATGGAAAAGATCAAAAGAGGATAGTAGAGAATGCCGAATTCCACGTCACCGAGGACCGGCAGCCAGATCGCGGTGGAACAGTCTCCCCAGAAATGCATCGCGATCAGATATGCAGCGGATACCAGTATCTGCAGGATCACCTTCTGCATCGCGGTAAGACCCATGTTCTGATGGTTGAGTATCTTGTGATAGTCATCATCAAAACCGATCAGAGCGAATGCAAGACAGCAGACCAGGTTGATCACGAGCCTCTTCCACTCGACATCCATCGAAGCAGACAGGACAGGATCGGAAAGTTTGTTCAGCATCAGGAATCCACCCACCGAAGCAATGACAGTCCCTGTTATAAACATAAGACCGCCCATGGTCGGAGTTCCTTCCTTGTACTTGTGCCATGTGGGGCCGATATCGTTGATCACCTGGCCGAGTTTCAGTGCCCTCAGCCATGGAACAAGTCTGAATCCTATCAGCCACGACAGCAGGAATGCCGCTGCGGCGGTCACTATTACTGAAAGAATCATATTTCGTCTCCGTAAAACACATTGATGACATCTTCAAGCGCCATTCCCCGGGATCCTTTGAACAGGACCGTATCCCCGGAAGTGGTGATCTCGGTGAGGTACTCTGCAAGCTCGTTCTTATCCGTGAAATGCATGACCTGCGGTGCACCGGCTGCCTTGGCTGCTTCTGCTGTTAGCTTCGCCATCTCTCCGTAGCAAAGGACCACATCGATACCAAGGCTGGCCGCGAGGATCCCTACCTTTCTATGCGCTTCCTCGGAAACAGATCCGAGCTCCAGCATATCTGCCAGAACGGCTATGCGCAGGCGTTC
>JAFZZV010000108.1 GCA_017828855.1 Oscillospiraceae bacterium
CCTATTGTTTTATGATCCTCTTTTCCATCCACTTCTTACCTATCCACCTGTACAGGTACAGCACGGCCCTGCTCGCCTCGTCCATCGCGAACGCAAACCAGCATCCGATCAGCCCGTGTCCAAGGACCACTCCGTTGATGTAGCAGAACAGAACGGAAACGAACCAGCAGCAGAACAGCCCTACAGCCATCTGATACACGACGTCACCGGAAGCTCTCAGACAGTTATCTTCCACAACGTTTACCGATCTTCCGATGTTGACCAGTATCTCAACGAACATGATCGGGCGTATTATCTGCATGACTTCATCCGAAGCTCCGAACAGAGTCCTGAAAACAGGTCCTGAGGACAAAGCCATGATCGACGAGAACAGGATATTGGTGAAAAAGGAGACCTTCATCGCCTGGAATGCGGTCCTGTATGCCCTGTCCATATCTCCCTTCCCGACATTCCATCCGACCAGGACGCTTGAAGCCATTCCCGTTGAGAATCCCAGGATCGTTGAGAAGGAGGTGACGGAATTCAGGTAAGTCTTGGCTGTGACGACATTTGTTCCGAAACTGCCTATTATTGATGTCGAGACGATAGTGGAAATGTTGTACGCTATAGTCCCTATGCCGGACGGCAGTCCGTACTTTATGATGTCCCATACTATGCTGATATCCGGATGGAGGACGCTGGAGAGGTTCAGACCCGTCCTGAGTCTGATGATCAGCACGACATTCACAGCGAAAGCTATTATCTGTGCCGTTACCCTTGCGACAGCGACACCGCTTATACCTCTAAGAGGGATCTCGAACGGGCGGAACACCACGGCAGCGCTGAGCAGTGCGTTGATGACGTTCATCAGGACGGAGATGACCAGATTCGTCCTGGTCTTTCCGTAGCTCCTCGCTATCGCGGAGAAAACCGAGATCAGTGTGGCGAAAATGTTGTATCTGGCTACGACAGAAAAGTATTCGATCGCTTCTTCAAGCTGTTGTCCCTGCAGTTTCATCAATCCGCTCATAAGAGGGACCGACAGGCCAGAGAGGATAAATCCCACGATCAGACTGAGTCCGCCGCAGATCACCAGGGAGAAGGATGCAGCATCGGCTGCCCTTTTTCTGTTTCCGGCACCAAGGTTCTGAACTATTATGACCGATACTCCTGAACTGACCATGGAAAACAGTGAGTTCATGAAGTTTATGATCGTAGACGCCGTTCCTACTGCACCGGCAGCAGTAGCGGTATATCTGCTCAAAATAACAGAGTTGACGGTCCCCATCAGCATCATGAGAGCTGATTCCAGGAAAATGGGGATCGTCAACCCGAGCAGAGTTGTCTTCTTTCCGTTCTCATCCGTGAAAGATGTAAGAGAACGGTCTATTCTGAAGAGATCTTTCAGCATTGTCTTGACTGTCTTTCTTTGCAGGGAAAAAGGGTTCGGTTTGCAGAAATAGGTTTTTCAGAGGAGCGATGAAAGGCTGCGCCCCGTCAGCGAGTAAAATGCCAGAGCAAGGCCGGACAGGTAAAGCAGCCTGGCAGGCAGCCCTCGGAATGCTGCAGGGATCTCCCTGTTCTGCAGCCGTCTGTTGCCTTCCCGCAGCATCCAGTTCGCAACGGCATACCCCAGGTTTGCTCCGGCTACATAGAACAGTGTCTCGAGGAAACTGTATCCCGCTGAGGCTCCGATAAGGATGACTCCGGCGGCGAAAGTGTTGAATGCCGCGAAAGGAAGCTGCCTTGCTGCGCTGGTGACCTTGTCGTAAGGTGCGATCTTTACGGTTATGACGAAAACGGCGAAGAACACCGCTGCGGTAAGGACAGCGATCAGCAGCGGCCACAGAAACGCCCTGGAATAATACTCTGAGACCCCTGCTTTCTCCAGCAGAGAGGCCGGTATGTATACGAGTTTCTTTGCGATCCAGAACAGCAGCGAGGTCAGCATCGAACAGGCGAACTGGAGGATGCAGAAGATTATTTCGTCACTGTCCTCCTCTATATTTTTGATGCGGTCAAGTCCCATGGCGCGGCACAGGACAGCATTCGACAGGAATGCTCCGGAGAGGCCGATGACCATAAGCTCGGAAAAGCGGCTTATAAGCTCTTTAACCACCTGTCTTACCTCCCGCGAAAATGATCTTCTTGAAGAAACTGGAGATGCTCTGCCAGCATGCAGCCACCAGCGCGGTCACCAGGAACCCTCCCGGGATGACCGATGCCGCCGAGAACAGCGGTCCCTGGAACAGGCGTACGCCCCAGATCGTTCCCTTCCCCAGTATCTCCCTTATTGCTCCGATAATGCAGATCACGCTTGCGTATCCGATAGCAGTGCTGAAAGCGTTACGGAAAACATGTCTCGCGCCTTCTCTCTGCGCCACGCTCGCTCTCCAGGTGACGACACCGTCCACGAACAGGAGAGGCACATATATCCCCACGGAGATGAAACTTCCCCCGAACCATTTTGAGAGGAAGAACATATCAGGTATCAGAAGAAGTGCTGAGAGAACAGCGTAGAAAATGATCCTCAGCCTTGTCTTGATCCAGCCCACCGTCGCGTCGCCCAGTATCCTTGCAGGTATGATCAGGACCACAGCGGCTATGGCGAGGATAACGGCATTCTTCAGAGTGGTCGCCGCCGCGATGACGGGCGTCAGGGCAAGTCCCTGTCCCAGCACAGCATTGTTGAAAAATATGAAGTCGTTCTTCTGCGCTTCCTCCGCGTTAAGCATCAGCCTTGAACGGGAGACGAAAGAATCGTTGCTGCTGTCGCGTTTAGCCATTTGACGATCCCTCCCTTCTCAAACTCAGAGAACCGCTAAGCTTTCTGTCAAGGAAAGAGCCGACAGGCGCACACACAAGAAGCGCAAAACAGACCGCGACCTCGTATGTGCCGAACCATGTGAACACTATCGACACGCCGCCGAGGACAATACCGTACACGAACTTTGCAAGATCGTTCTTGGGCGACGATGAAGGCTCCGAGACCAGATATGCCGCCGAGAACGGAACCAGTCCGCATATCATCTCCATGACCATCGATTCAGTCCTTGAGCCCTGTACTCTCGGAAAAGCGAATGCGAGGACAGCAAAGGTAGCCATGTATGCGACAGGTATATGCCATGTCATTGCTTCATGGACTATCAGCAGGACCAGGCAGGACAGCGCTACGATGCAGAACGTCGTACCGACCGGTCCGTTGTATTCTCCCAGGATCAGTTCCGTTATGCTCACCCCCGGTTTTGCTCCTCTGCTTATTGCCGATGCGGGAGAACTGAAAAGCTCCACGGCAGGTTTCCAGGAAAGCGGCACTGCACTGAACGGAGCCGGATATCCGAACATCTCAGCCGGATAGGCTGCCGCAGTGAATGCGAACCCGAACGCAACGGGATTGAACGGATAGGAACCATATCCGCCGAATGCATGCTTTCCGATAAAGACCGTAATGCATGTACCCACGATGAGTATCGTATAGCTTATGGATGCGGGGAGGAGCAGTGTGAACACCCATGCAAGGGTGACGCTTGAGATATCCGACAGATCAAGCGTGTTCCTTCTTAGCAGCGCGACTATTAGATCGGAAAGGGCTGCGACGGCAGTTGCGATCCCGAGCATCACCAGCACTCTCCACCCGTACACATAGGTAGACAGCGCAACGATAGGGACCATTGTTATAAGATAGTCCCTGAACGGCCTGAAGGATGCATGAAGATCGGTGATATCCAGTTTGATTCTCATTTGATTAACGGGAAACGTCCTCCGCAGCTTTTCTTATCGCTGCGATCGCTTCCGCCCTGTCCTTTTTATTAAATACTGCCGAACCGGCGACCAGTACATTTGCGCCGGCAGAGGAGACCATCGGTGTGGTGACGGCGTCGATCCCCCCGTCCACTTCAATAAGCATGTCATCACGTCCTATTCTGGAGGCTTCTTCCCTGATCTTTCTGATCTTGGGACACATATCCGCCATGAATTTTTGTCCACCGAATCCGGGCTCGACGGTCATGACCAGAACGAGATCCAGTACTTCAAGATACGGGAACACCGCTTCTGCGGGAGTCTTCGGCTTCAGCGCTACTCCGGCAAGGATCCCCTTATTGTGTATCGCTTCTATGGTATCCGCCGCATCGCTCTGTGATTCAATGTGGAAAGAGATATGCCGTGCCCCTGCGTTCGCAAACGCGTCTACGTACTTAGCCGGGTCCGAGATCATCAGGTGGACATCATAGAAAGCGTCGACCTTTTTGCTCAGGCTCCTGAGCACAGGTATTCCGATAGTGATGTTGGGTACGAACACCCCGTCCATGACATCGTAATGGATCCAGTCTGCGCCGCCCGACAGCACGTCACGGCATTCATCTCCAAGGCTCGAAAAATCAGCCGAGAGAACAGAAGGACATATAATGCTCATAACACCCTCCGAAGGGAATACTGTCCTAAATACATTACAATATAGTATCAAAAGGATGGTCGGAACGCAACCGGGCGACACGCGCGCAGTTCTGTTCCGACCTCTCTGTTTCTATCTTTTTGAACTCCACGGAAGCCTTGGAGAATGGCCTTCCGGCAGTAGTTTCCGTATCCTCGAAGTCCTTGACTTGCTCTTCTCGGGCTTGGGGCTTTTCGCCGTCTTCTCTTTCTGTGACGGAGCACTCTGAAGCGTTACCGTGAACATGGTGTAGCTCTCACCGTCGCTCTCGACCTCGACCTCCCCGCCCATAGCTGTCGTCAGCATCTTTACTATGTACAGTCCGAGTCCGGTACCTCCCCGGTCGATGCTCCTTGACTTGTCGGTCTTATAGAACCTTTCGAAGACATAGGGCTGTTCCTCTTCCGATATGCCCTGTCCGGTGTTCCTCACGGATATGCTGGTCTTCCCGTCTTTTTCGGTCACGGAGACGTTTATCTCCCCTCCTGCCGGGGTGTACTTGACCGCATTGTCTATCAGGTTGTAAATGACCTGATGAAGCATATCCTTGTCAGCCCTGACCTCGCAGACCTCAGGGTTCAGGTCCGGGATATAGATCTTCTTCTCTTCTATCCTCTGCTCCAGATTGAACATAATATTGAGTATCAGATCCCAGGCATCCACGTTGACAAGCTCAACGCTCTGGTTCCTCTCTTCCAGCCGCATCACCGACAGCAGAGAAGACGTGAGCCTTGAGAGCCTTTTGACCTCATCCGACACGATCTCAAGATAGTGCTTCTGCTCGCTTCTGGGTATGGTCCCGTCAAGTATCCCGTCTATATAGCCTCCTATGGTCGTCATCGGAGTCCTCAGATCATGTGAGACGTTCGCTATGAAGCTCCTCCTGTTCGTCTCCAGTTCATCGAGCGACTCCGCCATCTTGTTGAATGATCGGGCGAGCATCGCTATCTCGTCGTCCCCCTCGACTTCGATCCGCGCGGAGAAATCCCCTTTTCCGAAGCTCTCTGCAGCTTTTGACATGTCCTGAAGAGGGCTGATGAGCTGCATCGTCGTGGTATAGATGACAACGAAAGCGACAAGGAACATGATGCCGACGGAGAACGCGTATGTCGCCATGGTCTCTCCGAGATAGCTGAAGAGCGGTCCGACCGCGGAAAACAGGAACATATAACCGGTATCTCCCGAGCGGGACGAGACCGGCACCCCGTAAACATAGTTTCCCTTGCTGAGGAAAAGCCCCGATACATATTCGGCAGAGAACGAACGACCGTTCTTCCTGATCGATCCTATCGATTTCCTGAAGTCCTTCTGTGAGAAGACCAGGTCACCGTCGCTGCTGAAAAGGATCTCCCCTTCTTCGTCAGTCACGCACACTATCACCGGTTCGGTCTGCGCCGAAAGGATCCGGAGCTCCGCCTCTGCTTCTGCCCTTGTCGCAGGATCCAGTATCTCTGCGGACACATCCTCCAGCCTTGCGGCTATCGCCGACATCGTCTTTTCCTTCTCTGACGTATAGTTCGCACCGGATATCGCAAGCAGGGTAAAGCCTAGAAGCCCGGTGCAGGACAGCAGCGTCACCAGGAAGATAGTGAAATACTTTTTGAAGAGGCCGTCTCTCACGGGGTCTTCACCTCAAACTTGTAGCCTACGCCCCATACGGTCTTGAGGCTCCATTGATCGGATACACCTTCCAGTTTTTCGCGCAGCCTTTTGATATGAACGTCAACGGTCCTGCTGTCTCCGAAATACTCAAATCCCCAGACTTCATCGAGAAGCTGGTCTCTCGTATACACTCTGTTGGGATTCTTGGCGAGATGGTAAAGCAGTTCCAGTTCCTTGGGCGGAGTGTCTATGACCTTTCCGTCAACACAGAGTTCGTACTTGACTATGTTGACGATAAGCTTATCGTATCTCACCTCACCCTCAGTGTCAGCTGAGGAAGACCTTCTGAGGACTGCCTTGACCCTGGCGACGACTTCCTTGGTATCAAAAGGTTTGACGATGTAGTCGTCCGCCCCCAGTTCCAGTCCCATGACCTTGTCGAAAGTCTCGCCTTTTGCAGTAAGCATTATGATCGGCACGTTGCTGAACTCCCTGACCTGCCTGCACACTTCCCACCCGTCTATTACAGGCATCATGATGTCAAGCAGGACAAGGCTCGGCTGATTCTGCCTTATGAGCGATATGGCGTCCGACCCGTTGTTGACGATGGTAACGTCAAAATCCTCTTTCTCCAGATAGAGCCTCAGGAGCTCGCATATGTTCTTTTCGTCATCGACGACCATTATGTTCAGTTTGGACATATTAGTGACACCTCATACTTTTCTGAATCTACTATAAATGCAAAATGTGACGTACTCATGAATTATCACAATCCTGCGCCGCGGAAAACCCGATTTTCAGTGCTTGACCGTCAGGGTCACCAGACCGTCCTGTTTCCCAGCAGGGCAGCGATGCTCTCAAGCCCTGCAGCGTCCTCTTCAGTAAAACGTCCGAATACCGGGCTGTCGATATCCATCACCGCCATGACCTCTCCTTCCTTTCTCACCGGAAGCACTATCTCCGAGTTGGATGCGCTGTCACATGCGATGTGTCCGGGGAACTGATGGACATCTGGCACCAGCTGCGTCTCGTTCTTCTCCCATGCAGTGCCGCACACACCCTTGCCCTTCTCTATATGAATGCAGGCAACCTTTCCCTGGAAAGGCCCCAGCACAAGTCTTCCGTCACGGACAAGATAGAAACCTGCCCAGTTTATATCCTCCAGCGACTCCCACAGAAGCGCTGCACAGTTGGAAAGGACAGGCAGGAAACCGCAGTCCTCATCCATAAGCAAAGACAGCTGTTTTTCCATCAGGCGGTAATCCATCACAGGACCTCCATATACCGGCGCGAGATATCATTAACGAAAAAACTACTTAACCTTTTCTGTAATTATACCCGTTACAGTCAGCAGTTCTCCACTGATGACGGAACTATCTTACAGTAACAAAGCAACAGGGACCGGCGTTCGCCATGATCCCTGTTGCTTTGTTTTGTGATTAAGTTGTAAAAATGCCCGGTGAGTATCTATGATTGAGCGTATGCGTCAGTCACTCCACAATGAGGAGTTCATGTACGTATAGATGTAGTCTTCCGGATCGGCCTTTTCGCCGTCAACGAAGATCATAAACTCAAGGTGAGCTCCGAGATCGTCTGTCTTTTCACCGATATGTCCGAGAACTTCGCCTTTGCCGACAGTCTGTCCTGGACGGACTTCGACATCAATGAGGTGGCAGTAAACAGTGGACACCCCGCCGCCGTGAGTCAGGATCAGATACGTTCCCCAGTCGTCATCATGTCCGTATGCAGTGACGACTCCCATGTAAGCTGAAACAGCTTCTATTCCGGGAGAAGAGATGAAATCGACGGCATAGTCATCGCCGGATACTCTCCGGACGCGGAGCAATTTCCTTAAGGCGCAGTCCATATCCCTGTCTTCTCCGGTAGGCGGGACCGGCAGGCTGTTCAGAAAGTCGCTGTCCGGCTCAAATTCGCCGTATCCGACAGTCTCTCCCTCCGTTTCGCTCCAGGGGTCATCCACTTCATGGATGACAGTAACGCTGTCAACGCTTCCGCTGAGAAGCTGGTCTCTGGGAACTGCGTATATCACCCATTTGCTGCCCTTAGATGTGAAATAGAAAGAAGAGTCAGATTCCGCGAACACTATGGAATCTCCGGGTATCCTTGCGTCGGAATGCGCAAACACCTGGTCGAACGAGGCTGCCGTACCGCTCTCGGCATCAACGATGCAGTTATGCGGTGCCTTGAATACAGGCCTTCCGTCTTCTGTTCTGATATGGCCCTTGCCGTCTTCGCCCTCCTCCATCTCGAACTCGCAGTATCCGAGCGTGAAGTGAGTGTCATCCAGAACTTCCCCAAGTGTGATCCACTTGCTTGACCTGTTTGGCTCGTCCATCAGGAATTCGGGCACGACATCGAGATCCTTTGTCGTCTCTGTTCCGGTGCTCAGATTGTAGATGTGAGTCACGTATCTGTCGCCTTCCCAGGTCATCGAGAGGATGCTGTGACCGTAATAGTAGGAGATATAAGGCAGGTCCGCCTGCATCAGCAGTTCGGTCTCTCCTGTCTCTATGTCGAACAGGTCGAATCTGTAGCTGCGGATCGGTGAGAAAGCGGCATCCTGCTGAGCGCCTGCCACCTCTCCGAGATAGGTGCGGAGGACTATGCAATTGTTGTAGCCGCCGACTACCGACTGATCCTTTTCAAAGTAATAAACTGTCTTTGCCGTTCCGGCGTCCACATCGATCTCGACGAGCTCTCTTGACTCTCCCTTGCGGAGAGGAACATAAAGCTTGCTGTCCTTGGTCTGGATATAGTTTCTGTCGAAATAATCCTGAACATAACCCGGGAGCCTTACGACCTCTTCCTTTCCGGAACCGTCTTTATCTATCCTGCTGATCACGAATCCGCCGTCCATTGAGAATGTCATCGTGAGCAGGCAGTCCCTATTGGAATCGCTGAGCAGAGTCTCCGAGTCGCCTATCAGGGATCCGCCGAGTCTCTTCTGAGTGTTTGTCCCGGTATCCAGGAACACCACAGAAGAATCGTATGACCCGGAATCGGCGTCGAACTGAAACAGATAGTAGACACCTTCCGGAGCGGATACTGTCCACTGACCGAATGCTCCGCCGAGCGCGCTCTGCATCTGTCCTCTTCTGCCCGACACGGGCGCTCCGCTCTGCGTTCCGCTGTATCCGATACCGGAAGGGCTGCCAGACGGAGAGGGATCGATCGCGGCGGGTATCTTCCCGTTGAATGCGCATGACGCCAGTGTCAGTACGCACAGCAGTGCTGCGAATGCGGAAGACACTTTTCCTGCACGTTTGAAGCGCAGCACGTTCTTTATCCTGTCTTTCAAGTTTGAACCTCCAAAATCTATCGGCCCGATCACCAGGCCTCTCTTTTCAGTCGCGAAGTTCAGAAGCGCATCGCTGTATGCGGTCCTGATGTCATCTTCATCCGAGAGCACATGCTCGTCACAGCTCATCTCCATGTCCTTGATCATGAGATAGTACGCTAACCAGCAAAGAGGATTCATCCAGTGGATGCAGAGCAGGCAGAACGACAGCGCCCGGATCCAGTGGTCCTTTCTCCTGATATGGTACCGCTCATGGGCGATGGACATTTCAAGCGAGGTTTCGTCAGTGCTGAACGGTATATAGATGATCGGTTCCACCAGTCCCATAAGGAACGGTGATCTGATATCCGCCTGCCTGATATTGTCGCGCACGGGCAGTGAGAATCTGAGTTCCTTCCTCATCCTCACGTATTTGATCAGCGCGTAACCGGCAATGATCACTATCCCTGCGACCCAGATGAGCTGGATCAGCGTCATGATGAACTTAAGGTCTATAGGAGGTGCAGCTTGTACTGTGCCTTCAGAGGGAACGCCTTGTACCGGTGCATACACCGGCACGGGATTGAGCGTCTCCTTGACAGCCTCAGTGACCTCCGGTGCACCAAGCTCTATGGATCCGATGAAGCTCTGCGTATCCGGATCTGCAGTTACCGGGACGGTGGAAAGGTCGATAATTACATCTTCTCCTTTTCTGAGAGAGAAGTTGAATATGCTCAGGACTGAGCTGAACGAGAACGGACAGCAGAGCCGGAACAACACGACCGACCACAGATAATAAGAGTATTTCTTGGGATATTTCTTTAGAAGCATCCTCAGGATGATGACCACTGCGATCACGTAGCTCGCGGTGATGCTCATCTGCAGGATGACCCTGAACAAAGATGCCATCATATCACCTCCTGTAGGAGTCTATCAGCTTCTTGAGCTCATTAGCTTCCTCGTCGGATATGGTCTTGTCTCCGAGAAAAGCGGCGATGAAACTCGGGAGCGATCCCTTGAAGGTGTTGGAGATGACCGTCTCGCTCTCCCTTGCCAGGATCTCTTCCCTGCTGAACAGAGATGTTACGACAGAGCTGTTGTTCTCAACGAGCCCTTTCTCCTGCAGCCGCTTGAGCATGGTGTAGGTCGTCGACTTCTTCCATTCAAACTGCTCCTGACACAACTGTACCAGATGCGCCGAACTGACCGGCTCGCTGTCCCAGATGAGGGACAGGAAGCGGTATTCCATTGTTCCGAGACTCTTGTATTCCATGACCTGCTCCTTGCGCTTGATGCGACTTTCTTATTCACAGACTAGTCTATCGGTGTAGACCGACAATAACAGTCTACAGCGTTAGACTGTTATTGTCAACTACTTTTTTTGCATTTTTTTATTAGGTGAACAAACACCCGTTGTGATACAATTTTGATGTATCGCAAGGGTCTGCCCCTTCTATTTAATTATCAAATATGAGTGATAAAGAGGAATAAAATGAAACTGGGAATCGTCGGCCTTCCGAATGTGGGAAAGAGCACTCTTTTCAATGCCATATCCAATGCCGGAGCTCAGGCTGCGAACTATCCTTTCTGTACTATAGAACCGAATGTCGGCACTGTTGCCGTTCCGGATGACAGGCTGGACTGGCTCGCAGAGTATTACAAACCCAAGAAATACACTCCCGCCACGATTGAATTCGTTGACATCGCCGGCCTCGTCCGCGGTGCTTCAAAAGGAGAAGGTCTGGGAAACAAATTCCTGGAAAACATCCGGCAGTGCGACGCGATAATCCACGTCGTCAGGTGCTTTGACAGCACTGAGATAATCCACGTTGACGGAAACGTCGATCCGGTCCGCGATATAGAGACCGTCAATTATGAACTGCTCCTGTCGGACATCGAGATCCTATCAAGGCGCATCGAGAAGACCTCCAAGGCGATGAAGGGCGACAAGACACTCGCGGCTGAATATGACTTTCTGGACAGACTCAATTCTTTCCTGAACGAAGGAAACAACGCCAGGGCGTTTGAGGTCTCCGATTCGGAGAAAGCCCTGTTCAGCGACATCCCTCTTCTGTCTGCCAAGCCTGTAATCTACGCAGCAAACATCTCGGAGGACGACCTCATGAACGGAGGCGAGAACGCTTACGTGGACAAGGTCAGGGAATATGCCGCCAGGGACGGCAGCGGCGTCGTGGTCATCTGCGCAAAGACCGAGGAAGAGATCGCCTCATTCGAGCCGGATGAAAAAAAGGCTTTCCTCGAGGACCTCGGGATCCACACCAGCGGACTTGAGCAACTTATACAGGAAGGGTACTCACTTCTCGGCCTCATCAGTTTCCTCACGGGAGGCGCGGATGAGGTCAGGGCGTGGACCATAACCAAAGGCACCAAGGCTCCTCAGGCCGCCGGAAAGATACACAGTGACTTTGAGCGCGGATTCATCAGAGCAGAGATAGTCCCCTTCGAGACCCTCAAAGAACTTGGAAGCATGCAGGCATGCAAGGAAAAGGGCCTTGTCAGAAGCGAAGGTAAGGATTACGTCATGAAGGACGGCGACGTGACGCTGTTCCGTTTCAATGTTTGATTTTCGGAGGACCTCATGAAGATCGGTTTCGTTGTCGCCTTCGAGGCGGAGATCGGACAGCTCAGTGAGCACGGCGAGATAAAGACCGTTTGCGGGATCAGGATCACCGAAAGAGACTTCGGTGACAACCATGCTGTCATCGCCCTGAGCGGTATCGGAAAAGCTAACGCAGCCGCCTGCACGCAGGTCCTGATTAGCGTGTTCGGCTGTGAAGCGATCCTCAACATAGGTCTTGCCGGAAACGCCTGTGACCTTCCCCTGGGCGGCGCTGTGGTCGCGGACAGGGCAGTGTATCACGACATCATTCCCGCGGACTTTGTTTCCGAGGATTCTCCGTGGACATCGGTATTCACTCCTGACGTAAGGATGGCGGCTCTGTCGCGCCGCATCCTTGATGAGCTGGGCTGCGTCCATATCGACGGAACGGTCGCTACGGGAGATCAGTTCATAGGTGACAACGCCACGAAGCGTTCCATCATAGAGCGGACCGGATGCGCCTGTGTCGAAATGGAAGGCGCTGCTATCGCGCATGTCGCCATGAAGAACGAAACTCCTTTCTGCCTTGTCAAGATAATCTCTGACAACGCTGATGATGAGGCGGACGATCTGTTCAAGGAGACCG